>NZ_LWGG01001351.1:0-995 GCF_001635365.1 Oleiphilus sp. HI0128
CCCCGGTGCTGTCAACATCGTAGGCGTCATTGATACCGTCACCATCACTGTCTAAGCTGGCAGTTAACTCAGCTTCAAGTTCATCATTCATACCATCGTTGTCACTGTCCAGGTCAAAGATGTTGTAGCTATTATCGCCATCGCTATCCAAAAGACTTATCGCGTCATCAATACCATCCAGGTTGAGGTCTTCTCCTCCAGTCAGGTCGACGTCAAAGCCGTTATCGATACCATCGTCATCCGAGTCGAGGTGCAATGCGACGCCATTTTCAATGGCATCGGGGAGGCCATCTCCATCACTGTCCAAATCAAGGTGGTTGAGGATAGAGTCATTATCAAAATCTTCAGCTACAAACTTATGTTCGAGATAATCAGGAATATGGTCATTGTCTGAGTCTCGATCTCGATAGTCAGGTGTGCCGTCGTTGTCACTATCTTGAGGAAGGTTTGGGTCGCTTCCCAGCTCTCCAGCATCGTTAATGCCATCATTATCCGAGTCAGTATCCAAGGCATCGAGAATGCCATCTCCATCCGAGTCAAATGGTGAACTGAGATCGGCCCCTAGCTCTTCAAGATCACTAATGCCGTCACCATCACTATCGTAGTAATCAGGGTCGAGACCCAGGCTTATCTCGTCACCGTTTGAAATACCATCGCTATCGTTATCACAAATTTCAACAGTATTATCTGGGGCACAAGCGGTTTTACTAACACTATCTTGGTCAGTTGCCTGGTTTCCAGCTCGATCAGCGATACTTGCATTAATAGTGATGTCGCCGTCTTGAAGGCTGCTTAGGTTAATTTCAGTGCTGAAGCTACCTTCGTTTGAGGTAGCGGGAGAGCAGCTCATATCGCTTTCGCTGACAGAGTTTGAACGTCCATCAGTAACGGTGATAGTAATAGTGTCGATTGTTTCTGTGCAGCGACCTGAGACCGGAAACGTTAGGATATTGCTGCTATCAGCTGAGCGCAAAATATTTAATGAAATTGTGGGT
>NZ_LWGG01001352.1:0-1410 GCF_001635365.1 Oleiphilus sp. HI0128
CGCTCGATGCAAAAGAATTGCTTGTTACCTTTGGTGGTGGATGGCTCGATGAGTTCCCTGCCGTGACTCTTACAAAAGCGAGTCTTGACAATGGCGCAATCATTGCGCGTGTAGCCGTTAAACCTTCTTTGATACAAATGTTTAAAGCTCAAGCGCTCAATTTTGCCTCCGTCGTATTTGTCTTGATGTTAGTTCTTTTAGTCTGCTCACAGATTTTGATTACCTTCTTTGAACGTCATATTGATAATCTAAAATCAGTTATGAGACATGTTAGGAAGAATGGTGACTTAACTGCAAGAGTAGAAATAGATTGTCTTGATGAAGTGGGCGACATGGCTGAGGCTTTTAATGCCATGCAAGATAATTATCAAAGTACCGTTAAAGTGCTTATGGATACTGCTGGATCGCTGCATCAATCTGCTGCAAGCCTTCAGGAGAATGCAAATCGAACCGAGCGGGATATGTCTGAGCAACAGCAGGAAACTGCGGCAATTCTAGAGTCAATTGCGCAATTAACAATTGCCGCACAGGAAGTGGCCAGCAGCGCTTCAGAGATGCATGAAGTTAGTTCGTCTGCGGCTGATCTCACTGCTTCGGGCGAGCTAGAAGTCCAACAAGCCAAGGATGTTACACATACGCTAAGTCAGGAGATCGACCAAGTTTCGACTTTGATATCAACCTTGCAAGATGATACGAAGAGAATAGATTCTACAACAAGCGAGATACAGGTAATCTCTGAACAGACTAATCTTTTGGCGCTCAATGCTGCAATTGAAGCTGCAAGAGCAGGAGAGTCTGGTCGTGGCTTTGCGGTGGTTGCAGATGAGGTTCGTTCGCTCGCTCAACATGCACATGAGTCGAGCGAGAAGATACAGCAGCTTGTAAATGCAATTCGAAGTGTAACCAGCGATATTATTCGGGTAATGGATCAAGGTACCTCGACAGCAAACAACAGCGTTGAGAGCTCGGAGCGTACGGTTGCTTTATTCTCTGATATTCGCTCCCTAAGTGATCGTATCAATCGCAGTAATCTTGTCGTGGCGTCTGCCGCTGAAGAGCAGAGCCAAACAAGTCTCGCTGTGAGCAATGGCCTAGAGGAAGTCAAAAAAGGAGCCGACCACGTTCTACTTAATGCAATGAGTGTTAGCGAAGACTCAAAGAGGATAGCTGATCTTGCTAATCAGCTTGAAAGCATCGTCGGAAAACTGCAAGTATAAGCTTAAGGTTCTTTCACTTCTTCACGGGCAAATCGCCCGATCTCACGGTCAGTAATTATTGGCGCGCTATCTATAGCAATCGAGATTGTGAACATGCTCGCGACAACAACTGATGCTGGTAATGCTATTAAAAACCAAGGCCAAAACTGCTTATACCAGGCAGTTTGAGGTTTATTATTTGTATCGTTCATAT
>NZ_LWGG01001353.1:0-1557 GCF_001635365.1 Oleiphilus sp. HI0128
TTGAGTTCGACCAGTTTGGTGCGGGCACTAAAGCGCTATCATTAGCCATCGCTGATAGTGATGCATTCTCAATAGCAGGTGGTGGCGACACCTTGGCTGCTGTCGATAAGTATGAAATCGCAGATAAGGTTTCGTATATTTCTACGGGTGGCGGTGCCTTTTTAGAATTTGTAGAAGGTAAGACTTTACCTGCAGTAGCAATGTTAATAGAGCGCGCAAGCTCATAAATTCAATCCATGTTTTAACCGGAGATAATCATGGCATTAATTAGTATGCGACAACTACTTGATCATGCTGCAGAGTATGACTACGGAGTTCCAGCGTTTAACGTAAATAACCTTGAGCAGATGCGCGCTATTATGGAAGCAGCTGATCAAACAAATAGTCCTGTGATAGTGCAGGCTTCAGCCGGTGCTCGTAAATATGCCGGAGCACCTTTTTTGCGTCATCTTATTTTGGCGGCTATCGAAGAATTCCCGCACATTCCTGTTTGTATGCATCAGGACCACGGTACTTCTCCAGCAGTTTGCCAGCGCTCGATTCAACTTGGGTTTTCTTCAGTGATGATGGATGGTTCGCTGATGGACGATGGCAAAACACCTTCCAGCTACGAATATAACGTTGACGTCACAAAGCGCACTGTTGAAATGGCGCATGCTTGCGGTGTTTCTGTTGAAGGTGAGCTTGGCTGTTTGGGGTCTTTAGAAACTGGCCAGGCAGGTGAAGAAGATGGTGTTGGTGCTGAAGGTACACTTAGTCACGATCAGATGTTAACTGATCCAGAAGAGGCAGCAGATTTTGTTAAGCAAACTGGTGTTGATGCGTTAGCGATTGCATGTGGTACAAGCCATGGCGCGTATAAGTTCACGCGTCCACCTACTGGTGATATTTTGGCTATTGACCGTATTAAAGCGATAAATGAACGTATTCCTGGTACGCACCTGGTAATGCATGGTTCATCCTCTGTACCTCAAGAATGGCTTGCTGTTATTAACGAGTACGGCGGCGAAATTCCTGAAACCTATGGTGTCCCTGTAGAGCAGATTGTAGAGGGCATAAAATATGGCGTTCGTAAGGTAAATATTGATACCGATCTACGTCTGGCTTCTACTGGTGCTGTGCGTCGCTTTATGGCACAGAATCCAGCAGAATTCGACCCTAGAAAGTATCTAAAAGAAACTGTAAGTGCGATGAAAGAAATTGTAGTTGCTCGATACGAAGCGTTCGGAACAGCTGGTCGTGCTGATAAGATTAAGGCTCAAAGTCTTGATTCAATGTTTGCACAGTACCAAGACGGTTCTTTGGCTCCGAAGATATCTTAACCTTGGTAAGGGCCTGAATTTATTCAGGCCTTTTTTCTCATTGCGTTTAAAAAAGCCCTCATTAAAACTTTTATACTCAAACTGTCCAATATTTTCTAAGCGAAGCTGTTACTTGTCGCACAATCTTGGAAGTAAACCATAGAGCGTTCATCTGGTACATGGTATAAATGCCTGATTCATTTCTACTATTGTATTTATATGGAGTTTAAATGCACTCTCACTACCTAAGAGCCGG
>NZ_LWGG01001354.1:0-931 GCF_001635365.1 Oleiphilus sp. HI0128
GATGTGCTTGCCTGGAACTTCCGCTCATGCAGTGGCGAACCAAACAGAAAGCTCCAGTCATACCACAGCGGTCAAACAGGAGACTTACAATACGTTGTTAAGCATGCCATAGCACAAGGTTACGAAGAGGTCTGCTTAGTTGGCTTTAGCATTGGTGGCAATAAGACACTTTTATACCTTGGCCGCGAATCCGAAGACGTTCCCAAAGAAGTCAGCGGCGCCGTTACCTTTTCTGTTCCATGTGATTTAACTAGCAGCTCAAAACAGTTAGCGCTGCCACAGAATAAAATTTACATGAAAAATTTCCTGTTCAGCCTTAAAGCAAAACTTAAAGAAAAAAAGCTTCGTTTCCCGCAAGAAGTTGACCTAACAGGTTTTAGAAAACTGAAAACCTTTTACGACTTTGACCAGCGCTACACTGCACCATTAAACGGCTTTGCTAGTGCAGAAGAATACTGGTACAAATCGAGTTCTAGCAGGTATATAGAACAGATAAATACACCAACACTACTTATCAGCGCGTTAGATGACCCATTCCTCACAAAGCAATGTTTCCCACATGAAGCAGCGAAGAGCAACCCTTGCTTCGAGCTAGAAACACCACGTTTTGGTGGTCATGTTGGCTTTATGGGCTTTAACAAAGAAGGACTCTACTGGTCAGAAGAACGTGCGATTGAATACTTAAATCGCTTAAGCCGGTTTTAAAGCTTAAAGCCAGCTCTCAATTGCCTCGTGTGCCTGAACATTCTCCGCTCGAGCCTGCAAACCACCCTCACTCAAATAAACGCTAAACCGAGCCCGGTCTTTCATAGGAATAAAGGTACCACTCCCGTAAACCAAGCTCGCCCCTGGCAGCCACTTATAACTAGTTAGCCATTGCTTAAAATCTCTAAGCACAGGCAGCGTATTTTCTGAGCCCTTGTCAGCCTGC
>NZ_LWGG01001355.1:0-864 GCF_001635365.1 Oleiphilus sp. HI0128
TTGCCCTTGTTAAGCCGGGTGCAAGACTAGGCGATATTGGCGCTGTTATTCAAAAGCATGCTGAAAACAATTACTATTCTGTAGTACGCGAGTATTGCGGCCATGGCATTGGTGCTGTTTTCCATGAAGAGCCGCAGGTCATGCATTATGGTAAACCAGGCACCGGCCTTGAGCTAAAAGAAGGCATGACCTTTACTATCGAGCCAATGATTAACCAAGGCAAACGCCACTGCAAACTCTTACCAGATGAGTGGACAGTCGTGACCAAAGATCACAAGCTTTCTGCGCAATGGGAGCACACTTTGCTAGTTACCTCAGACGGTTGTGAAATACTGACCTTACGTAAGGAAGAGGAAGGTCTGCTAAGTTAAGCACAAGCCGATAAAACTATGACGCAACACAGCTCGCTCTTCGAAAAGTTCACCCACGCATCTAGCCTGGACATGCAAACATTAGTCTCTGACTTAAGTACTTGCTCACAACCAGCCCTGAATGTTCGGACAATCCTGGAAGATAGTAAGCAAGTCCTTGATCAGCTGTATCTGGCAAACGAAGATATCCGTCAGCTTATCGAAGTTAAATCCAAACTCATGGATTATATTCTTAAAGGTTTATGGGCACGCTTCGGGTTCGACCAACATGTTAGCCTTATTGCTGTTGGCGGTTATGGCCGAGGCGAGCTGCAACCACATTCAGACATTGACTTACTTATCCTGGTAAGGAATGAAATTGATGATCAGCTGGGCACCAAACTGTCTGACTTTATCACACTATTATGGGACCTGAAACTAGACATCGGCCATAGCGTTAGAACGATTGATGAATGCATTGAAGCCGCTAAAAGCGATGTCACCATTGCGACCA
>NZ_LWGG01001356.1:0-714 GCF_001635365.1 Oleiphilus sp. HI0128
AATTAGCGATTATGATGTTTGGCACGAGCAAATAGAGCGCCAGCAAGCCGGCCGAGAAAATGTTTTAAGCAACATCAAGTGCGAGCGTTATCAGCCCACGAGTGGTTCCACCTCTAAAATGAAGTGGATTCCCTACAATCAAGCCTTCCTCGATGAATTAGATCAGGCAATTAGTCCCTGGATGGCAGACTTATACCGACAATTTCCTGAGATAAAGCAAGGCAAACATTATTGGTCTTTGTCATGGGTCCCGAGCGATCTAAGGAATAAACTTACGAGCAGCATTAACGATGACTTGCAACTTCTCCCTTGGTGGAAGCGTTTGTTTATGTCAGGGACAATGGCTGTTCCTGAAGCCATTTCACTTGCGAATACTTCTGAGGAATCCTCAATTGCAACGGCATGCTATTTAGTTGCTTGCCGGGACTTGTCGTTTATCTCGGTATGGAGCCCAACCTTTGCGCTAAGCCTGTTACAGTTAATCAAAGATAAGCAGCCTCTTATCGTTGAAGTACTAAACTCCGGTCAGTGGCCTGAGACTCTTTCTGGCTTATCACATCTATCCGCACCCAAAAACCCTGACGCCGCTAAGTCGTTAGATGCTTGGGATGGTGAGTTAAGTGCTAAAATGACAAGTATGCTTTGGCCCAAACTTGGTCTCATCAGTGCTTGGGACACCTCATCATCTAAAATTTGGGCGAACAAACTACGCGA
>NZ_LWGG01001357.1:0-639 GCF_001635365.1 Oleiphilus sp. HI0128
CCATCAACACGTATGGTGTTGGAAATTGATGAAAAGAATGCCAGCAATAACATTAATGAGCTTATCGAAGCTGTTCATTTTTTTCATGAGCAAGGCTTTGAGGTCGCAGTTGACCATTTGAGTGGAATAGACAATGTTGGTGAAAGCGCGTCGTTACATAAACTCTGGTCTGAAATAAAACCAGATTACATCAAACTGGATCGCAGCTTCATTCAAAACGTAAATGGTAGTGCCAGCAAACAAAAAACGGTCAAAGAAGTGGTAGCTGTCGCCCGCTCGATTGGTTCTGTGTTAATTGCTGAAGGGGTCGAAACAGAAAAAGAGCTTAAGAAGCTATATGAGCTAGGAGTTCATAATGTCCAAGGCTATTTAATTCAAAAACCACAGTTAGCACCCGTCGCCCCCAAGCTCGATGACTTACTCGACAAAGAACTGTTCGCAGAAACCAACCAAAAAAGTTTGGCCTGCGACTTGGTTGTTTCAACAGCTCATGTCGAAGTCGGCACCACAATCCAAAGCGTCTTTGAGTTACTTGAAGCCAATGTTCACATGAGTTCCATTGCGGTAGTAGAGAATGAGAAAGTAAAAGGCATTATCTTTCGCACTCCCTTTATGAACAAGTATTCCAAGCGACAGAGA
>NZ_LWGG01001358.1:0-1048 GCF_001635365.1 Oleiphilus sp. HI0128
GGTTTTGTCGAAGATCAGTACTCTAAGTGGTAAACGTCCATACTAGACAATTTAATTACGACACATCAACAGCAAAAATAGACTTTTGATTTGACGCCTCTAGACATTAAGGGTACAACTGTAAGCTATATTACAGGAGTCTATTATGACTAAGCGCCAAGCAAACAAAACCAAGCACGACACAGCAAATGATAAAAGTGAGCTCCCCTCACTCTCAAAACAGCTATTAGAGCTACATTTAAAGCACGAACTTGAGTGCTTTAACTCCGATCGTTTTATTGAGCTATGCGATTCAGAGACTGAGTTTTTACTGAAAGCTGTAGGAGAAATCCATCTAAATAAGTTTGTCAGCGCTAAACAAATCAAACAAGTTATATACGAAAACGTCGTTAGCTCAAGTATTCCAGGTGCCATCGCCGAAGTTGCGGGTGAGGCAGCCGACACTCTATTTACATCAAAAAAACATCAAGAAACCTTACTGAACCAAATCATCAGCAAAAAAGACTTTGAAGAATTCATAGACAAAGCTTTAGAGCTAAAGGAGCAGCGAAACAAAGGCATAGACAAAGTAATTGAGCTACCGATATATGCCGAATTAATATCAGGCATTCTTTACCAAGCTATCCTTCGCTATATTTATGAAAGCAACCTAATCAGCAAGAACATTCCGGGCGTGTCCTCAATGCTCAAGATGGGAAGAAATGTAGTCAGCAAAGCTGCGCCAAAAATTGGCTCCGGAGTAGAGGAGAGCGTAAAAAGTTTTATTATCGACAGCCTCGACTTTATCCTGGACGAAAGCAAGAAGTTTCTAGAAGGCTCAGTAAGCGATGAGCAATTGCGCGACTCTGCAATGGAGCTATGGGAAGCGATTGAAAATAAACCCATGTCTGAATTTCAACAAGGTATGGACAGTTTAGATCTATCTGAATTTATCGCCTTAGGCTATGACTTCTGGCTTAAGTTTAGAAAAACAGATTATTTCATCAGCAGTTATGAAACCATCGTAGACTACTTCTTTAAGCGCTACGGCAGAAAAAACCTCGACGTC
>NZ_LWGG01001359.1:0-782 GCF_001635365.1 Oleiphilus sp. HI0128
GAACCAATGCTAAGTCAGCAGTTTTCCGAATTTATGTTGATGGGCGCAAATTACAGCTATCGTAATTTGAATGATGAGGACCTCTCTGCCTACATTACATTTTTAAAGAGTAAGCCGGGTCAGGCGTATTGGCAGGTAGGTGTCGATATTGTCGATTTGTATATTCAAGGTTTTGTTTCTGAGTTGGTGTCCGGGCTTTCTAGCGCAAAATAAATGTTATTTGATATAAGCCTTCAGACTATTAAGCAAGCACTGCCAAGTGGCGTATTACTACTCGCTTGCTTATTGTTCTTCAGTTTGTTGCCTTCTGAAGGTTTGGTTTATCCTCATTTGATCAACTCTGGCCATGCTTTGGTCTTCGGTTTAGCGACCTATCTGCTGCTGGTTTTTTTTGCTCAGCTTCGGCCCTTAAAAGAGCTGATTTACCTTCTTTTATTTTGCCTCTCGTTTGGTTTGTTGGTTGAGCTGGTTCAGCCTTATGTAGGCCGGGAGCGTAGCTTAATAGACTTTGTTTACGATGTTTTTGGTTGTTTGGCTGCATTGCTGTGGTATCTCGCTCGATTTCGAAGTACTAGCAGAAGCCGGAAAATGATGATGCAGGGAATAGCTTTGTTTTTGATTTTGGCAAGCCTGCTTTACCCAGCTTATCGATGTTATGTGAAGCTGGAGGCTGATCGCTTATTTCCGGTGATCGCGAACTTCGAGAGTTTTGGCTGGGCTCAAATTGTGTTAGCAAAAAATGGCAGTGAGCTTGAAGTTGTCAAAGCACCTGGTGACTGGGC
>NZ_LWGG01001360.1:0-10259 GCF_001635365.1 Oleiphilus sp. HI0128
TAAGCAGGTATTGTCCTCTTTCAAAGGTAGCTTTGTGACGTTTGAAGAAGAGTTTCTAAATGCTCAGCAGCAGGGCGATACAGAGTTAATGTCACGCCTTGCTCACGGCTTGAAAGGCAGTGCCGGGAATATCAGAGCGTCATCTCTATCGGCGAAGGCTGCTGATCTTCAGCATAAAATAGATCTAGGTGAAGCTCCGGGTTTACTTGCGGAAGAGGTAATCTCTGGCTTAGCTGCTTTGATTTGTGAGATTGATGCTGTCACGACAGGGTAGGTCATTTTGAAAAACTTGCTAGATCAATGGAAGGACGCTGAAGCCTGGCTTTTAGCCTCACCAAAGCCCTCAATGAATCCCCTTATGTCTTTGCTTCGGGACGCCCTTCGAATTCTTTATGTTGTGATCCGTGATATCGCTACCGGGCAAATAACGCTTCACGCAATGAGTCTTGTTTATACGACGATTCTTTCGATTGTCCCTATGCTGGCCTTGAGCTTTTCAGTTTTGAAAGCTTTCAATGTACAAGACCGTTTTACCCCGATGCTCTATAGCTTCCTTGAACCGATGGGGGCTAAAGGCATCGAAATACATAATAGTGTTTTGTCCTTCGTCGATAATATGAAGGTTGGTGTACTGGGCTTTCTTGGTTTTATTATATTGTTCTATACGGTTATCTCCCTAATCCAGAAGATAGAAAAGGCATTTAATACGATTTGGTTCGCACCGGAATTGCGTTCCTTGGGGCAGCGTTTCAGTAACTACCTGATCGTTGTGCTGGTTGGTCCAGTCTTGGTGGTTGCTGCTATTAGTCTAACCGCGTCAACAATGAATTCCAGCCTGGTTCAAAGTATCGCTTCAATTGAACCCTTTGGCACGGTGATCTTAATGATGACCAAACTGATGCCTTTCTTTATGATTATTCTGACATTTACCATGTTTTATATTCTAATGCCAAATACTCGAGTTAACTTTAAAAGTGCTTTGGTGGGCGGTGTCGTGGGTGGAAGTGCGTGGCAGGCTTCAAGCATTCTCTTTACGGCCTTCGTCGTAAATTCGTCTAAGTACGATGCGATCTATTCCGGTTTTGCCGTCGGTATTTTGTTACTGATTTGGTTGTACGTAAACTGGCTAATTTTACTGCTAGGGTCGAGTATTGCGTTTTATCACCAACATGAAAGCCATATCACAAAGGAGCAGGAGTTAGATCCTTCTCCGGAGGTCAGCGAAAAAGTTGGGCTCGATATTATGGTGAATATTGCACGTAGGTTTGAGTCAACAGAAAGTCCGGTTCTTCAAGTAGATATCGAACATCTACATACGATCCCAGCGGTTGCGAGCCGAAAAATTATCGATAAGTTGATTGCAGGCGGCCTACTTATTGTTGCGGGTGAAAAGGCCGATATGTTAGTGCCAGGCCATTCCACAGATCAGATTAGTGTAGCTCAAATATTACGGGCTTTGAGAGGGCATGAAAGTATGTGGAAATATAAGCATATCAAGCTTTCACCAGAAGTTAGCGACATCGCAGACAAACTTCATCAAGACATCAATAAAAGTTTCGATAATGTTTTGTTACGAGACTTAATCAAGGCGAAACAAATCAATAGTTGAATGAAGCCTTGTTTGAACTATCTTTAGGGCTAGCGTGCGAAAGCGACAAAAGCAAAAGAGAAAATTGGGGTGTTTAACTTGCCGGGTTGTTCCGTCTAATAATAACAGGTATGACAGACGAGTAGAAAGCGGTTAAATCGGATAGGTTGTGTGAATAGCGAAGGATAATGAGCATGAAGCAGAAGAGCATACAAAAAAGTAAACTGGTTAAAGGTATCGCACTTGCGGTCTTATTTGGTGGTGCAGTCAATGCAGTTGCAGGATATCAAGGGCATCAGCCGGGGGCGATTCTAACCTTAGGTAAAACTACTAATCCTAATTCATTATTAGCGTTGGGGAATAATCCTGCTTCGGGAGAGTTGTTGGTTGGCGATGAAGAAAGCCTTCGCTTAGGCTACTTTAGCTCACTAGGCTTTGGTTTAGAGTTAGGCGACTTAAATAACGTTGAAGATGATATTGAAGAGCTTGAGGAAATTCTGGATAGCGAGAATCTAACACTTGATCAAGCTTTGGACGCAAAAGATAAATTTGACGCCTTGCTACCCGTTTTAGGCGAGAAAATGAATATTGCCTGGAACCTAGGGTTTGAGGCACCTTTAGCTCCAATTGCTGTTCGCAGTGATTTTCTTGGTGGTGTTGTTGGTCTAAATGTTAGTGCGGGTTTGCTAACAGATATTATCTTTTTAGATGCGCCGATGGAAATACAGAATTCAGGTAGCGACGTGAGTTTATCGACCGATAGCTCTTTATACGTAAAAGCTGCAGGTCTTGTAACGGGTACCGTCGGCTATAGCCGAGAAGTATGGCAACCACCGGTGTTGGATTCAAAGCTGTATGGTGGCGTCAATGTAAACGTTTATCATGCGGTCTTGAATAAACAGGTTGTTTCGTTTGAAGGTGTTGCAGACGATTCAGATGATGACATCATGGATGTCGTTATGGATGAGTTTGAAGAAAATAACGCGACGGTTACCGCGGTAGGTGTTGATGTCGGAGCAATATGGACCTTTCCAAACGGGCAGGTAGGTTTGACCATTGCCAATATTAATGAGCCTGAGCTTGAGTATGGCGAAATTGGCGTTAATTGTGGCTCTTTGAGCGGCTTACGTCAGAAAAACTGTTTGGCTGCTCAGGCATTTTCGGATGAGATTTCTCTGAAAGAAACCGCCGTCTTAAATGCTCAAACTACTATTGAAGGTGCTTTTTTTACAGAAGACCGTCAGTTTTTAATTTCAGGTGCATATGATGTTAATTCTGCCTTTAGTCTAGTTGGACGTGAAAGTCAGATATTAAGTGGCTCAGTAAGCTATTTCCCGAACAGTTACATTATTCCGACACTTAGACTTGGTGCTGCCAAGAACCTGGTTGGGAGTGAGCTAACAACATTAGGGGTAGGTACCACTTTATTTGGAATGGTTAACCTAGATCTATCAGGTAGCTTGGATACGATCGAGCATGACGGTCAAGAAGTTCCTCGTTATATTGGCTTTAACATTGGTATTGAAGAAAAATTTTAGGAGAGTGAAAGATGGGAATTAAAAACGAACATAGTTATCTAAGCGCAAGTAAGGGATTTAAGATTGCGGCACTCTCTGCGGCGGTAGCAATTGCCTCTGGTTGTAGTAGTCCTGACCACCCTGATAATGGTTCACCTGTAGAAAGAACGTCAATATCTGGGGTAGCAATTGATGGGTACCTAGCTGGTGCAACTGTTTATGCTGATATCAATGAAGATGGGCGACAAAATGCTGGTGAGCCTTCAGCTACGACAGATAGTGAAGGGTTCTTTACTACATCGAGTGACGGTACAACTAACTATTGTGAATCAGCTGCGACAGAAAAATATTGCTTGCAGCTAAAAGGTGATGTTCCAGACGAAGTGGTGCTTAGAACCTATGGCGGGTTTGACATCTTTACGGGCGAACCTTTCATTGGTGAACTATCTGCACGCGTTTCACCTGAAGTTGATGGGAAAATTCCTGATCAGATGATTACGCCTTTAAGCTCTGTGATGGTTGAAGGGGGGAGTGCGACCCTAGGGAATTTGATTTCTGATCCGAGTTTACTTGATGACGACTTCTTATCAGGCTCTGACTTTAACTCCGAGGCTGCAAATAAAGCCTATTTATTACATAAGATTGCAGTCATCTTTGCAGATGTTTTTGAGGAAAAGTATGACGTATTTGGTGAAGAAAGCTTCTTTCCAGATAGCTCTTCAACCTTTATATATGAGCAATTCGCTGACCAATTAGCGGGTAGTTCTGCAATTGATTCAACGATGATTGCTTCGGTATTTGATGCGGTTAATCAGCAAATTATTGACACTTATAATGACAATGAAGACGATGATTCAATTTCTAACCAAATAAGCGGTGCAGAAAGAACGGCAGCTTTAACCGATGTGGCGGATATTCTTGGCTTGGTTAATGCTGCGATCCCCTCAAGTCCGAGTGACCCAGATGCGGTCGATGCTGATAGTATTCGCGCTAGAATGATCGGTGTTGAAATGGTCGTGACTCAGATGATCAATGATGAGGATTCGGCTCTAATCGACGATGCTATTGATGAAGCGCTGGATGTTGGTGGTCCGCTATATGATGCAATTGGCGACGGGACAGACGTAGATTTTAGCACCTTAGTGGGTGTCGACTTCTCTGCTGGTACAATTGACTATGATGGTGTCAGTGTCACGGGCGGCGTGACGTTTGGCGACTTAGCAGGCAAGGAATTGTTTGTTGAATACAGTGATGACGAAGATAATGTTGAAGGTGCTGCGCTCATTTTGTTTGAAGAAGATGAGAACTTAACCGGTACTGGTGAGTTGAAGCTGTGTATTCGCTATTCTGAAGACGGCGCCTTTGACGGCCAGTTTTCGGATGAAGGTAATGACGGTAGTTTAGAAACGGATGGTGCATTATTCGATGCGGGAGAATGGACCGCTATTGATGATCGTCGTCTTATCCTTAATGTATTAGGTGGTTTTGACTTTACATTGATTAGTCGTGGTCAAGATAGTAGCCGAAACATTTTTAGCCTGTCCTATACCGGAGAGTCACGTACATGGGATACGGACCAGTCGTTAGAGGATATAGCGGTTGATGGTGATTCTGCTCAGATGAATTCTCACGAAGACTGTCAAGCTCGATTAAATAACTTATCGAATGATTTGTCTTAGTCCTGAATAGGCTCTAAGAGACTTAGTTCGGTTTAAGTATTTGAGCTGAACTGAAGGGAAAAGAAAAGCCCGGCCCTAATGATGGGGCCGGACTTTTTTATGCAATTAAAATATCCAATACTTTCTATTTAGCGGCTCGCTTATCTTTAAACTCTTCAATAAGCGAAATTAAAGCTGGAATAACAAACAAGATAAGAATCGTCGCATATGCCAGGCCAAATGAAATACTGACAGCCATAGGGATCAGGAACTGAGCTTGAAGTGAGGTTTCAAACAGAAGCGGTAATAAGCCAGCAACAGTCGTCAAAGAGGTCAGCATAACCGCTCTGAGTCGCAGGCATGAAGCATCGACAATAGCCTGTTTGGCGGGCTGGCCTTGTTCTCGTAACTCTCGATAGAAGGTGACCAATATTATCGCATCATTGATAACGATGCCTGATAGGCCAAAAAAGCCAAACCAAGAGAGCATGGTTAGGTCAATGCCTAGCAGCCAGTGACCCAGTATCGCACCCGATATTCCAAGAGGGATCGCAAGCAATACTGCGACAGGCCAAGAGTAGGAACCAAATACCCACGCCAGGATAATATAGATTAAGGTAAAGCCTATGGCTGCGCCTAGCATCATATCTTTGCCGGTCTGGGCTTGTTCTTCAGCCCTGCCTTTCAAGTCTATTTTAATACCGTACTCGATGGACAGATTAGGTAAAAACTCTTCTTGTAGCTCGGCGATTATCTGGTTGGCATTATTTAAGTCGGGGTTAACGCTGGCGGTGACGTGCAGACCAAGCTTACCTTCAGTATGCCTAACCAGTTCTAAGCCTTTTCTATGGGTCAAGGTGACGACATTGCTTAGCTGAGCAATATCACCAGAGGGTGTAACGAGAGGGAAGTTGTCGAGAATACGAGAGTAGTTGCGCTCTTCATCGGGAAGAATAATCCGAACCTCGATCTCTTCATTCTCGTCATAGAATACTTGTAAAAGCTGGCCGTCGAAGGCCGCTCGTAATTGTCTGCCAACATCCGAGACGGTGAAGCCAAGCGCTTCTCCCAGAGGCGTAAGTGAGTAGATAAATTGGTTTTTACCAAAGGGTAGGTCGTCTTGGATATCACGCACGCCGACATAGGTTTTTAGCTTGGTCGCCAGGTCCTCACCCGCTTGTTTGAGTACCGAAGTCGCTTGCCCAGTGAGGAATATATCGACGTCTTTACCCGGTGGACCACCTCGTGGGCTAGATATGCTCAGCTGCTCTACGCCATCGGGTTGGTCGATGAAATCGTTCCAGGCTTCAATAAATTCGGGGTTTCTTATATCGCGAGCGTCTGGTGTTAAAAGTTCTACGTGAACGGAAGCATATTGTTCACCCGTGGAGTAGTTCTGGCCACCATCGAAGCTGGCCTGGTTAATCCTAAGAACACTATGAACGACCAGGCTATCAGCATCGCCCATGCGTTGTTCCTTGGCGAATTTTGCATCGGCTTGTTGCAAGGCTTGCTCCATGTGAAGGCCGAACTCGCGTACTTTTTCAGGCGGTGTTCCTGAAGCAAACTTAACGTTGCCAAGTAATATATGGCTTTCAGGTTGGGGGAAGAAGTCTGACTTGACCCGGCCCGAGGCAATCAGAGTGATACTGACAGCCAGGATCGCGACGGATAGACAAAGAATAACGCCTCGATTCTCGATCGATTTTTCGGATAAAGGGCGGAAGAAATTATCCCGAAAGCGATTAAAACCTTGATCGATTTTTTCCCGATATGAACCCGCTGCATTGGCTTTAAAGGAGCGCTTAAAGGAATGATTTAAATGACCTGGTAAGACGAGAAAGCACTCAATTACAGAGGCGATAATGACACAGATAATTACTAGTGGAATGTCGAACAGAATGTTGCCGATAATGCCGCTAATGAGCATCAATGGCAGGAAGGCAGAAACGGTTGTCAGCGAAGAAGATAAGACTGGCACGAACATCCTGCGAGCACCGCCTTCAGCAGCACGTAGAGGGTTTTCACCTTTGCTATAGTGAGTGAGGGCATCTTCGCCTACAACAATTGCATCATCGACAATGATGCCCAGCGCCATGATTAGCGCGAACATGCTGACCATGTTGATACTGCCGCCAACGAGGTAGAGTATTGCAAGTGTGCCCATAAATGATATTGGGATACCGACAGCAACCCAAAAGGCCACACGACCATTGAGGAATATGAATAGGATGCTGACCACTAGAATCAAGCCGCCTAGGCCGTTTTTGATTAGCAGGTTAATACGGTCCTCAATTAGTACGTAGGCTTCATTATAAGCGTGTAACTGAACAGTTTGAGGGAGTAGGGGCTTTGTGTCAGCCAACCAGTTATTAAGAGTCTCAGCTGCTTTCAAAGTGTCGGAAGACTGGGTGCGAAGAACTCGTAACAAAACAGCAGGCCTGTTTTGATAAAAGACCTCTATTTGATTGTCTTTATTACGTTGTTGCACCACCGCGATGTCTTCGAGCTTAATGGGTTCGGCAGAACTTCCGCTTAGTATGGCCAGCTGTTCAAAGCCACTTTCACTTCTTCGCTGTTCAATGCTTCTAAGTTCTTTGGCTGCTTCACTTTTTCCGCTGGTACCTGCTGGGATATCCTGACTGGCATTGAGTATTTGCTGGCCGAGTTGGGGAAGTGACATTTTTAATGCGCTGATCTGTTTGCTATCAACCTGAATGGCTATCTCTTGAGATGGCAGGCCAATAAACTCGACTTTTGCAACGCCTCTGTCTAGTAGTTCTCTTTCATACTGGTAGGCAAGTGGGCGTAGTTCTTCTAATGTGCCATCCGAAGAAAGAATGATGGTTGCAACGTCCTCATTTAACGAAACTTTTGATACTTCGGGCGTTTCAGAATCAGAGGGAAGGTTTCTTACCAGGTCAACGTATTCTTTAACTTGGTCGAGGGCCAAGCCCATATCACTGCCTTCATCATATTCCAGGACGATGACGCCAGCGCTTTGATAAGACGTCGAACGCATTTCTTTCACGTAATCTAGATTGCGCAACTGCTGTTCTAGCGGTGTGACAATCGACTTGGCCACATCTTCTGCACTGGCACCTGGCCAGGTAACGCGGACGATGACGTAGTCGGGTTCGAAGTTTGGTAAGAACTGAGTGTTAAGTTTGATTAGTGATACCGCACCTGCAAGCAGCATAATCAGCATGAGCAGGTTGGCTGCTACTTTATGTTGAGCAAAGCGGCCAATTAAATCTGAGCGGTGATCACCTGGGTTTTGTTCGTGATTTACAATGCTCATTCTTAGCTACGCTCTTTAACTTTTAGACCGGAAATTGCATTGGGGAGCTGGGTTGTTGTGACCTTATCGCCATCGCCTAGATGCTTACTACGAATAATGACTCTGTCTTGAAGAGTCTCTTCATTTGCAGAATTCGTGCTAAGACTTAAAAGCTGTTTTCCTAATACTTCAATATTTAGCGATTGAAGCCGTCCCTCCTCAATACGATAAATTCGATTTGTTCCATAGATTGCCGACACGGGTAGAGTGAATACGTTTGTTAGTGCTGGCATATCAATGCGTAATCGTAATGCTTTGTTTAGAATCAAGTTATGCTCTTCGCTAGCAGGTCTAAATAGAGCATCGACACCGCCATTGCTGAGACTTGCCTGGCCAGATAAGCGCAGAAGTTGTAATGGTATTTCTGATTGATGGCTAAGTGCCGTGGCTTGGATGTTGATACCCTGTTGCAGTGCATCACTAATAAGTGCCAGATATTTGTCGGGTACTTGAGCGCGGAGCTCCATATTCTTTCGGTCGTAGAGAGAAACCAGTGCTTGTCCCATTTGTATTCGCTCACCCGGAGCGACCTTAACACTTGTGACAATACCGTCAAAAGGGGCTCTGATCTGAGCGCGCTCAGCATCGATTTCTGCGTCTTTCAGCAAGGTGAGGGCTCGTACTTTTTTAGCTTGAAGCTGCTTTAAACGATTAGGGTGGTCGGCAATATTTAGCTTTCGGGCATTGACGGATAAAGCTTGCTGAGCACGGCTAGACTCGGCACTATCGTAGCGTTCCTGTGCGACCAGGTTAGAAGCTTTTAGTTTTGCCTGACGGGCCAGTGCTTGCTCGGCAATTTCTAGTAATCGTTTTTCTTCAACCAGAGAATCCTGATCGGTTTTAAAGCGTAGCTTCTCTGCATCGATTAGAGCATCTAGCTCATTAATATCAGCTTGCCGCTGTGCCAGGGTAAGTTCGATTTCGCGAGCATCGAGTTGGACCAGTAGGTCGCCCATTTTTACGCTAATTCCTTCTCGCACTGGAACTTGCATTACGTCGGCAGTGATCGCAGCGCTTAATGTTGAGTCGAAAGGCGATTCAACCCGTGCCAATAGTTCGACTTGAGGCTGCGCCTGGGTTTCCTTAAGTATGATGCTTGATACTAGCCATTCCTTTTCTTTTGTTTCTTTTTTGGGTGGTTTGGGCTTAGAAACGACGAGCGCAAAAATGATCAAGGCTGCCACCGCTAGGATAATGACAGGTAAAAACCAGCTGTGCTTTTGGCGGAGGTTCTGGAATGTGTTCATTGTGTTGATTCCACAGTGTTAAAGGAATAAAAGCTTAAGTAATCTTGAGTCTAATCTGAGTATTTTTAATCTTTCACTTGGCTAGAGCAGCTTAGGTATTAAAGTCCCCCCAGAGCCACTGAAGCAATGCCAGGCACGCTACAGGGGCTGTTTCTGTACGCAATACTCTTGGGCCGAAGGTGCTTGGGATAAACTTATTATCACAGGCCATGCTGATTTCAGCTTCACTTAACCCCCCTTCAGGACCAATAAGAATATTGACATGGCCAGGGGCGGGGGAGATATCAGATAAACGTTGGCGGTCTCTGTGGTGTAAAACCAAAGACAAGCCCTTAGATGATTGTTGCTGAACCCAGTCATCGACATTCAATATCGGATGGACGGTCGGCACCGTTGCGCGCCCACATTGTTCAGCAGCGCTAATTGCAACCTGTTGCCAGTGCTGAACACGTTTGCTTGCACGTTCATTGTTAAGGCGCAATTCGCAGCGCTCACTATCTAAGGGTGTAATCGCATTAACGCCCATCTCAGTACTCTTTTGGATGGCGTAGTCCATTCGGTCACCCCGAGACATGACCTGGCCGATATGGGTCTTAAGTTTAGATTCACTGACAGCATTTTCAGCGATGCCGATACTAGTAGCGAAAGACTTTTTGCTAGTTTCCTGAATGGTAGCGGGGTAGAACTTACCGTCGCCATTAAAAAGCCTAAGCTGGTCACCAGCTTTCATTCTAAGCACTTTTAAAAGGTGCTGCGCTGCTTGGCCCTCGATTACGGTATTAGAGGATGCTTCGAGAGGCTGATCAACATAAATATTCGGAATGCGCATCGTGCGTTTTACCAGCTCAGTGATTAAGTAAAGAGAGTTTCCTTATTTAAAAGGCAGCCTATTATGAATAATGATGATAT
>NZ_LWGG01001361.1:0-806 GCF_001635365.1 Oleiphilus sp. HI0128
CTTATTCTTGTAGTTAAGCGTAAAAAATGAACAACCCGACCACACAAGGATTCAAGCTATGAAAATAAAAGCCTTAGCAGAATGCTGGGAACAACAAGCCAAAGCAACATTTACTTCTGAAGACTACACATTCCGACTCCCCTTAGAAGATGCAGCGAAAATTAACGCACTAGCAGAAATGTACCCCAAAAGAACAAAAAGTGAGATCCTTGGAGAGCTGCTATCGGCTGCTCTTGATGAACTTGAAACCAGTTTCCCTTATATCGCGGGTAAAAAAGTCATATCGAAAGATGAAATGGGCGATCCAATGTATGAGGATGTAGGCCCGACCCCGAAATTTATGGAATTGAGCAAGAAATACCGCTCAACCTTGAAACAGCAAGGCAAGAAAGCCGCAAATGGTTAGCTCTTTGGCACCCTCCCGCTACAACAAGGAATATACTGGAACAGCTACTGCTAGCGAATGTTTGGGAACATTCGTCAAGCAACTTACTTCCTGATCTTCGTCACTTCCGGCGTTTATTTTTAACGCCTATCTTCATTCGCATCCTGGGCAAATATCTGTTATCTCAAACAGGAAAACTGCTTAGGATCGCCAGTCATAACCAAAAGATCTAAGCACTCACCTGCATAACATTGATAAAAGCAAACACTATTCTAGACTTATACTGTTATACAGATTTTAAAAACACTAAGTATTGCTAGTTTTCTTAGCTAATTTTGTTTTAATTTCAAAGCATTACTAAGTTTCTTCGTAGTGGCTTAGCGACCAATGAAGATGATAAGTAAATATACTCTTCCGTAAA
>NZ_LWGG01001362.1:0-926 GCF_001635365.1 Oleiphilus sp. HI0128
CTTGCCGGGAACTCAAGCTCTACTACACACCTTAGCGACACCGCTGACAAATGGGGCGATACTCTCAACACAACGCAAAACAAAGTAATACTGCCGAGCGACTTACTAGACATCCTCTGTCACGAGATTTACCAACGGAATTGCCCTCGTATAAATACCGAGCAATTGATGCTAATCGAAAAATGGATTCGAGGCCTACGTCATGCTTGATAATCTCTTAGAAGCACTTAACTTTGGGCTAGTTTGGCCTCTTGCGCTATTACTTTTGCCAATTCCTTTGCTCATCCCTCGGCGAGCAAATCAAAGCACCACAAACTATAGAGCGCCGCAGCTTCCACTCTATGAAACAGTAAAAGCACTGAAACTGTCACGTGCACCAGAAGGAAAAACCCATAGCAAACTAAGTAAATACCTACTGGCTTTTGCGTGGTGTTTTCTAATAGTTGCAGCCTCCAGGCCTACTTACTACGGAGAAAAAGTAAACCTCCCGCTAAGTGGAAGAGACTTGATGCTGGCAATCGATATATCACCAAGCATGAAAGAAACAGACCTTAAATTAGATGATGAGTTTGTATCTCGCTTGGACGTTGTCAAAAATGTTGTCTCTTCCTTCGTTACGCAAAGAAAAGGTGACCGCATCGGCTTAATACTGTTTGGCTCTGAGCCCTATATCCAATCGCCGCTTTCATTCGACACAAAAACGGTCAACACACTACTGCAAGAGGCTTACTTAGGTATGGCAGGTAAAGCAACGGCTATCGGCGATGCTATCGGTCTTGGTGTTAAACGCCTAAGGGAAAGACCGAAAGATAGCCGCGTTCTCATATTACTTAGCGACGGCGCGAATACCGCTGGCGAGATCCCCCCCGAAAAAGCTGCACAGTTAGCAGCTCAAGAAGACATCATTATTTATACGATTGGTATTG
>NZ_LWGG01001363.1:0-962 GCF_001635365.1 Oleiphilus sp. HI0128
GTTGGAAGGTGGCCTGTTTGAGTGCCGCTGATCCAGAAAGAAGGAGGCGCTTCAATGCTAGAGTCTGACTGGCAACGCAGTGATAGGTTGCCAAAGCCATAGCCTTCATAGCGATTATCATCCTGGCCGATTAACCCGTGAGCCATCATTTGTTGGCGGCATTGGTTCAGTTCAGCCAAACTGGTATCGTCAATCGAGATGCTTCGATGCTCGAATACCAGCTGATATTTGATAACGCCTTCTTGCTCCACTTGTGTTCTCTCAGACTTGAAGAGGCAGTTAAACTAAGTTTTCGGCAGCGTTACGCCAGTCTGGCCCTGGTATTTTCCACCACGATCTTTATAACTTGTTTCACATACTTCGTCAGATTCGAAGAACAGCATCTGTGCAACACCTTCGTTAGCATAAATTTTTGCTGGCAAATTGGTGGTGTTAGAGAACTCAAGTGTGACGTGACCTTCCCATTCGGGTTCTAATGGGGTGACGTTAACGATAATGCCGCAGCGTGCATAAGTAGATTTGCCCAAACAAACAGTGAGGACGCTACGAGGAATTCTGAAGTACTCAACAGTTCGAGCCAAAGCAAAGGAGTTTGGTGGGATGATACAAACATCGCTATCAATATCGACGAAGCTGTTTTCATCAAACTGTTTAGGGTCTACGGTTGCTGAGTGGACGTTTGTGAAGATCTTGAATTCACTGCTGCAGCGAACATCGTAGCCATAACTGGATGTTCCATAAGAGATAATTCGGCCATTTTCACCGGTTCGAACCTGCCCTGGTTCGAATGGCTCAATCATGCCTTGCTCTTGTGCCATTCTACGTATCCACTTGTCAGACTTTATTGCCATGTTTCGCTGTTCCAAATAAAAAGTTTAGAAGCTGTCAAAGTAATGCTTCCGTAAAGCTCGCTATAATACCTTTGCTTAAGATATAAGCAAAGTATCTACTTACAACGATGG
>NZ_LWGG01001364.1:0-991 GCF_001635365.1 Oleiphilus sp. HI0128
TGTTCTATGGCCGATGGCTGAGTTAGCACCGGATGATATCGATAGCAAAACTGGCTTAAGCTACCAAGTCTTATGGCAGCTTAAGCAAGTAGAAATCGAAGCGAAGCAAAAGGTATGGCGAATTGATCCAAGTTCAGTTGCTGCTATTCTCAAGCCTTAAGCTTATTTGTTTTCATGAAATCGGTGGTATTCAGCGATTAAACCGGCAGTAGAAGAATCTGCAGCAATGTTGGAATCAGCGTCTTCCAGTTGTTTGAGTACTTCGTTACCTAGCTTTTTACCTAACTCTACTCCCCACTGATCAAAAGAATTAAGCTCCCATATTACACCCTGAACGAAAACTTTATGTTCGTAGGCGGCAATTAGGGCACCGACGCTCTTTGGCAGCGTTTTCTCAATAAGAAAGGTATTACTGGGTTGATTACCTTTGTGCTCCATATGCTTGGCTATGAGTTTGGCTTTGGGTTCGTCGTAACCCCTATTTAATAATTCTTGAAAAGCCTGCCTTTCACTACGCCCCTGCATCAAGGCTTGAGTTTGGCTCAGGCAGTTAGCCAATAACATCTTATGATGAGAGCCTGATGGGTGATGCGTATCAAGCGTAGCAATGAAGTCACATGGGATTAGTTTAGTGCCCTGATGCAATAACTGGTGGAAAGCATGTTGGCCGTTAGTTCCAGTACCCCCCCATATTATAGGGCCTGTATGGTAAGTAAGAGCTTTACCTTTTGTAGATACGTGTTTGCCGTTACTCTCCATATCTAATTGCTGGAGGTGATCAGGAAGAAAGCTCAGATACTGATCATAAGGCATTACGGCATGTGAGTCGGCGCCAAAGAAACTGTGGTACCAAATGCCTAGCATTGCCATCAGGCTTGGCATATTCTGCTCAAAGGGAGCTGAGATAAAATGCTCATCCATTTCGTGTGCGCCTTGTAGCAAGGCTTCGAAGTGCTCATTGCCAATCATAAATGCGATTGGAAGACCAATT
>NZ_LWGG01001365.1:0-1140 GCF_001635365.1 Oleiphilus sp. HI0128
ATGCTGTTGTGCCGCTGAAGTCTCATGACAAATATTGTCCCTTGAGCTAAGCTATGTGCATTACGCTGATAATACGATGGATTGTCGGATTAAGGTAAAACCTTGGTAAAAATAGAGAGAGAAATAATGATGAGAAAGCTAGTTACATCGGTTTTGGTAGCGGGTTCACTTGCAGTAAGTGGAAGTGTTGTAGCAGGTGATGCTGCTGCGGGTAAAGCTAAATCAGCAGTATGTGCAGCCTGTCATGGTGCTGCCGGTATTGCAGCTATTCCAACTTACCCTAATTTGGCAGGACAAAACGAAGCTTATTTGGTGAGCTCACTGAAAGCTTATAAAACCAAGCAGCGTAACGGTGGTATGGCGGCAATCATGCAGGGCCAGGCAGCTGCATTGAGTGACGCTGATATTGATAATTTAGCGGCTTACTACGCTTCTTTAAAATAGTCTTGTTTGTTCCTCAGGCCATTTAGTTAACTTGTAGGTAGCTGGGAAACCATACTCATCGGGTAGGGTAGTTCCTAAGGTGCCTACAAGTTCTTTCCCCTCCTTCATAGCTAGCATTTTTCTGCTTTATATTCATAGATTGTTCTCATCTACTCCTCTGTGTGCATTTTTGCTTAGTGATTGAACAAAATCAGGTTAGAATAAGTCTCGTTTTTAGAATGCCTTAAACCTGATTTGTTGTGAGATTTATATGAAATTTGTCGTCAAACTGTTTCCAGAAATTACCATTAAGAGCAAGCCAGTCAGGCAGCGCTTGGTAAAACAGCTTCGGCAAAATATCAGTGCTGTGTTAAAGAAAGAGTTTGAAGACGTCAAGGTTCAGGGTTTTTGGGATAAGATCGAAGTTAACCTGAATGACGATTCTCAAGAAAAAGCTGAGAACCTAGCGGCTACCCTTCAGCGTATTCCGGGTATTGCAAATATTCTTCGAGTGCAGCGCTATCAGATTGATAATATCGATGACAACTTTGACGAAATTGTAGAGCATACTCATCGTGCTCTGGGCGAGGAGCTTAAAGGCAAGCGCTTTGTTGTGCGTATTAAGCGTGCCGGTCAGCACTCTTTTACCTCCCATGAGTTAGAACGTTATGTAGGGGGCGGTTTACTGCGAGCAGGAGAGACTGCGGGTGTAGATCT
>NZ_LWGG01001366.1:0-1413 GCF_001635365.1 Oleiphilus sp. HI0128
AATCAGGTTGTATACATGGTGCTTAGAACGAGTCTGTTCAGCAAGACGGTTAATTACTTCCAATGCAAGTTTATAATTACTTTGCGCCGCAAAAATCCGTGCTTTTGTTAGGTTAATATCCTCATAGTTTAAGGGGACAGCATTAATGCTTTCTTCGTTTAGTTCATTTATCACAAATTGAGCTTTCTCTATCATCCCCATTGATAAAAGGCAGCGAGCCTTTAGTGCGATGATACTTGGTGGAGTGAAAACGATGGAGTCTCGTTTGTGCTGATAGGTATGCCATGCATCATCCAAGCATTCGATAGCATCGACATATTTGCCCTGTGCAAAATAAAGCATTGCTTGGGTGTACTGAATGATTATGTGCTGGCCTGGCTCTGTCCCAATTTCCAAATGTCGTAGCAAGGGGTTGATGTACGACTGAGCGATAGTAAATTCGGCTTTCTCTGTATATATCAATGCCAAGGCACTATTTTGCCAACAAGAAATTATTCTAGGTTGAGAGTTGTCGTGATAGCTATCGATCCATTGTTGGTTAATAATCCCGGTTTCTAACGCTTTTTCAAGATTACCTTGGTAAAAATAGATCCATCCAAGCAGGCCGCTGCTTGATAGCACCGTGGTATATTTCTTCTCTCGCTTGCCATGCTCAATTGCTTCGCTCAAAGCAGCTTCCGCAGACTCCAGGTCACCGACAGCGAAGCTATCAAGACCAATTCCGTAATAGGTGACGGATTTAAGGGGCATCTTGGTTGTATCGAGCTCTTTCAGAACATCTTTAGTTAATTGTCCTGCGCTCTTTAGGTCTGACTGGCTGCGAGCCAGATAGGCCCGAATAAGCGAGATCTCACTATGTAAGTCAATTAATTCACTTGCGCTAGTTTCAATGCAAAGCAAGCGTTGCTTATCAATAAGGAGTTCCAGCTCTTCTAGCAAAGGGGCAATCACTTCAATTTTGTTACTGAAGAACAATGCCCAGATCTTAAGCATAATCGCGCGGGGAGACTGGCTAAATAGCTTTTCGGGTACTTTTCGAAGCCACTCTAAAACGAGTAAGTGATGCCCTTCATGTATTAGGTTGTTACCATTTTTTTCAAGCAATTGTATTAAAAGATCCCAATCTTGAAGTTGAACAACTTGCTCTATCGCTTCATGGGCTTGTTCATGCGTGACAAGCCACTCAATAGCGCTTTTCTGCAATGTTTCTAGAAGTGTTGGTTGCTCTACTTTAATTTTTCGAAGGAGCGACTCTCTAAACATCTCATGATAACGGTACCAGCTATGTTCATTATCTAAGGGGGTAATGAAGAGGTTTGCTCTATAAAGGTGGTCAAGTATCTTCGCAGAACCCTGGATATTAAGCATCGAGTCGCAAAGCTGCGCGTTTAAGCGGAGTAAACATGAAGACCT
>NZ_LWGG01001367.1:0-1148 GCF_001635365.1 Oleiphilus sp. HI0128
ACCCTCGTGTAGAGTCGATAATTCAGAACTTGTATAACGTATTTTGCCAGCCGAATTAATTAAACCTTAGGGTAATTGCATGACTTCAGCAGATAAATCTTTTATCGAACGTTTGCTCGCCTACAGTTTAGCGGGTGGCTTACCTTCAGCGATTCTTATTGTCTCGCTTTTATTGGGCATGGTCGCGCTGAACTACACTCCACGTGAAGAAGAGCCTCAAATTGTTGTACCGATGGTCGATGTGTTAGTCAGTTCGCCAGGTATGTCTTCTAAGCAGGTAGAACGGCAGGTGACAACACCGCTGGAAAAACTTCTGGCTCAAATCCCGGGTGTAGAGAATGTTTATTCCACCTCAATGAGCGGTCAGGCGGCTGTTACTTTACGATTTTATGTTGGCGAAGATCGTGAAGATGCAATTCTGAATACCTATAACAAACTTCATTCCAATCAACATAAAGTCCCTCAGGCAGTACAAAACTGGCGCGTAAACCCGGTTGAAGTGGATGATGTGCCGATCATGATGTTGGCTTTGTATTCCAAAGGCGATGCTAGCGATTATGACTTAAGGCGGGTAGCGGAAGAGCTGTCGACTTATATACAGGCAATTCCTGATACCAGTGAAGTCAAGGTAACGGGGGGCCGAGAACGAACGATAAGGATTTTTTTACAGCCCGAAAGTTTGGCAGCGCGTCAAAGTACTTCGGCAGACGTCTTGCAAGCTTTACAGGTGTCCAATCTGCTTCAAAGTAGCGGCAACTGGTTCGTTGACAATGAGTCTATTCAACTCGAAAGCGGCGACTTTATCCGCGACCTTAGTAGTCTAAAACAGACGGTGGTCAATGTTGTCGATGGGATTCCGGTAACGCTTCAGGATGTAGCTGAAATTGTTGACGGCCCTGCCAATGCGAGTACTTATACCTGGTTGGATTTTGCTGAAACACATCCAGAATTTGAAGGGGTCCCGATCGCCGCACGTAGTGATTTACCGATGTCGGTTATCAGTGTCGCCAAACAGCCGGGAAGCAATGCAGTCAGTGTGGCTCAGGAAGTTCATAAGCTTATTGCAGCGCTAAAGTCAGATTTATTGCCGACAAGTATCGGCATAGAAGTGCTACGTGATTACGGTGCAACGGCGAATGAGAAGGTTG
>NZ_LWGG01001368.1:0-618 GCF_001635365.1 Oleiphilus sp. HI0128
CCACAACCCAAAATGTCAGAAACCCTGGCAGATGGCCAACTAACAGCTGATGATGCATTCAATGCAATGAGTGACGCAAAAGCCGTCCGTGATATGATGGAATCTCGTAACGAAACACTGAAAGCGATTACCGGCGAAAACTAAAAGCCATTCATTTCGCTCATACCAGTACACTTCAGCAAATAGCCCTGAGAAGACCTTAAGTCATTAAGGCCCTCTCTAAGCCCCTTACCAGAGCACAAAAAGACCGTGACAAAAAGCAGTAAACAGCAATATCGAATTAAAGAGATGTTTTACAGCCTGCAAGGCGAAGGCGCTCGTGCAGGGCGTGCAGCTGTATTTTGTCGTTTTAGTAAGTGCAATTTATGGAATGGGAGAGAAGATAGCCGGGCAGACGCTGTGTGCAATTTCTGCGACACAGATATTCTTGGCACAGATGGGCAAAATGGTGGCGAGTTTGCTAATGCCCAAGCATTGGCAACAAAAATTCAATCACTCTGGGACAGCAATCAAGTACTCGCCAGCTCTTCTTCAAGCCGTAAGAGTATAGCCAAACCCTACGTTATCTTCACTGGCGGAGAACCACTACTTCAGCTTGACCCAAAACTGATAGAGTTG
>NZ_LWGG01001369.1:0-866 GCF_001635365.1 Oleiphilus sp. HI0128
GAAGGTCTTTGTCGCCGCGTGTAAGGTAATCTTGTGCTGTCTTCAGTGGAATAGGCTTTGGGCTGTCTATATGATTGATTGCATTAGCAAAGTGGACAGAGTGATCGGGGTGACTTTGGGTAATTTGTGTAATCGGCTTAAAAAAACCAACTCTTACACCTATCTGGTCAAGCGCTCTGAGTAGGCCAAGGCTGACGGATGTTAAGCCGGCATTTTTAGCGGTTGGTGCAATAAAAAATGACTTAGACATATTAGACTTTCCTTAAATCTGTTCTCAAATATTCTAAGGGTTTGAGAGCATAATGGTTCGTTGCAATAGCTGGTAGAAGTGGCCGCATAGCATTTGTTATATTAGCGATAGAGTGTCTTCTACAATCATAGCTTCTTCGTCAGTTGGGATGACGAGTACCGGGATAGATTGGTCTTCATGAATAGAAAGCCCGTTGTAGCATTCGTTACGTGAAGAAGGCTGATTGTTTGCTGCATGGTTAATAGTAAAGCCGAAAATTGACAAGTGTTTGACAATATTTTGCCTAACGACAGCTGAGTTCTCGCCAATTCCACCGGTGAACACCAGTGCATCTATTTGTTCTAGTGAGGTCATCATGCCGGCCAGGTGTTTGGCCGCTCTAAAGCAAAATACCTCCAAAGCAAGTTTGCATTGGGTATGACCTTCATCTGCCTTCTCACAAATTGTGCGCATATCGTTGCTCAGCTCAGATATACCGAGTAAACCGCTTTGCTTGTTTAGGAGTTCGGATATCTCCTCGGGTGAGTAATTCTGACTGATTAGAAAGTCAAAAATACCTGGGTCGATGTCGCCAGATCGGGTGCCCATTACAAGCCCTTCAAGTGGGGTCATGCCC
>NZ_LWGG01001370.1:0-519 GCF_001635365.1 Oleiphilus sp. HI0128
CTAAGTTTATATATTTATATTCACTGCAAAAGGCAGATAGCGCTTTAACGCAAGGTATAGATTTAGACAATGAACTGGTGGGGAAAATTAATCGGTGGAGCCTTGGGCTTCGCATTTGGCGGTGGCCCCTTAGGCGCTTTGTTAGGCGCGGCTATTGGTCATAGCTTCGATAAAGGTATGGCCAATATCGAAAACTTTTCTGGTGGCAATCAGGAAGAAATACAAGCGGCTTTTTTTGCTGCCACATTTTCGATAATGGGGCGTTTGGCAAAATCAGACGGCCATGTATCTCAAGTCGAAATTCAAGTTGCTCAAGACACCATGAGCAAGATGCAGTTGACGGACGAGCAACGTAAAGCAGCAATCAATTTATTCAATCAAGGCAAGCAAGAAGATTTTGATTATATCGCTGCCATGGATGACTTAAAGCGAGTCTGCGGCCGTCGTACCAATCTCCTTAGAATGTTTATGGAGATACAGCTAACCACCGCGCTTGCCGACGGAGAATTACACCCAAAT
>NZ_LWGG01001371.1:0-16459 GCF_001635365.1 Oleiphilus sp. HI0128
ATGGCTACTGTGTAGGTGAGCCTTGGAACCAGCAGGCCGTATTCAAAGGTATCGGTGTGCCAGTAGTGACTGATTACGAGATCTGGAAAGACAACCCAGAGAAAGTATTTGGTATTACTAAAGAATTTGCTGAGAAATACCCGAATACGACAGTTCGTTTAACGCGAGCGATGATTCGTGCAGCGATGTGGTTAGATGCTAACAACAATGCTAACCGTCCAGCAGCGGTTAAGATCTTGTCACAACCTAACTATGTTGGTGCTGACTATGACGTTATTGCAAACAGTATGACGGGTACTTTTGAGTACGAGAAAGGCGATAAGCGTTCAGTACCAGACTTCAACGTATTCTTCCGTTATAACGCGACTTACCCATACTACTCAGATGCTATCTGGTATCTAACGCAAATGCGTCGTTGGGGTCAGATCTCTGAAGATAAGAGCGACGAGTGGTACAAAGATTTGGCGAAGAAAGTATATCGTCCTGATATCTATGCACGTGCGGCGCAGTCTTTGATCAAAGAAGGTAAAGCGAAAGCGGCTGACTTCCCAGACTTCTCTACTGAAGATGGCTACCGTGACCCACAAACGCACTTTATCGATAACATTGTTTATGACGGTACACAACCAAACAAGTATATCGAGAAGTTCTCAATTGGTCTGAAATCAGGCGACAAGATCTAAAGAGTATTACATATGTCGGACGACAAATGCTGGCCTGAACCAGGGTTTGTTGTCTGACTGCTGATAACGAAGTTTGTCTAAGAAAGATTTATCTTGATCGGCTCTCAATGTTTGTTAGAACGAGAGTCGTCAGTTAACTGAAGTAGCTTTAAGCAGGAGCAGAAGATTATGTCAACGGCGACATCTCTTAAGGACGATATAGAACAACCAATTGTTTGGTTGGATAAGGTATTAGAGTTTGGAGCGATGGCAGCGAAGACTCTGGCAATACCCATGGCAGGTATTGCGGTATTTCTCATTATTTGGGCGGCAGCCGCACAGAGTGTTAAAACTTCTTTGGGGCAGTTTCCGGGTCCCGCGATGGTAATGGAGCAGTTCGTCTCTTTATATGATGAGCACGTTTCCGAGCGGACTAAAGAGCAAGCCTTCTACGAAAGGCAAGAGAAAAGAAATGCGGCACGAGTGGCTGAAGATCCATCTTATGTGCCTAAAATCAGAGCGTATACAGGAAAAGAAACTTTCCTTGACCAAATCTTTACCAGCTTAAAGACGGTCGCTTCTGGTTTTTTATTGGCTGCCGCGATAGCGATTCCTTTAGGCATTGCCATTGGCCTGAACAAAACACTGAACTCGGCAGTTAATCCGATTATTCAGGTGTTCAAACCTGTTTCTCCTTTGGCTTGGTTGCCTTTGGTCACAATCTTGGTGAGTGCTCTCTACGTCTCGCCAGACCCAATGGTAGCCAAGTCCTTTATCGTATCGATGATTACGGTAACGCTATGTTGTTTATGGCCAATGGTTATCAACACTTCAGTGGGTGTTGCATCCATTGATGATGACTTGGTCAACGTAAGTAAGGTGTTGCGATTACCTGCTCTGAAACATGTTCAGAAAATTGTTTTACCTGCATCAGTACCGATGATCTTTACCGGAATGCGCTTGTCCTTAAGTATCGCATGGATGGTGTTGATCGCCGCAGAAATGTTGGCCCAAAACCCAGGCCTTGGAAAGTTCGTTTGGGATGAATTCCAGAATGGTAGTTCAGATTCACTAAGTAGAATTATGGCAGCAGTCGTTGTAATTGGTTTTATCGGATTCTTGTTAGATCGCGCAATGTTACAAATACAAAAGCGAGTGTCTTGGGATAATAAAGGCCTTTAAGCCTTAACCTGCCCGAACAGCTACAAGTAACGAAATACGATTGAATTTATTGAGGATAGAATTATGAGCGCATTATTAGATATTAGTCATATAGATATGGTCTTTCCGACACCAAAGGGGCCGTTCACAGCGCTGCAGGACGTGAGTTTACAAATTAAAAAGGGCGAGTTTGTATCGCTTATCGGACACTCGGGTTGTGGTAAGTCAACCGTTTTGAACGTTGTCGCTGGCCTACATCAGGCAACCAATGGCGGTGTAGTTCTTAGCGGCAAAGAAGTGACAGAACCAGGACCTGAGCGGGCCGTTGTCTTCCAAAATCATTCTCTATTGCCGTGGTTGACGGCGTATGAAAATGTTGAGCTGGCCGTTAAGCAAGTATTCGGAAAAACTAAGTCAAAAGCAGAAACTAAAGAGTGGGTAGAACATAATCTTCACTTGGTTCATATGGATCACGCTATGTATAAGCGTCCTGACGAAATATCAGGGGGTATGAAGCAGCGTGTGGGTATCGCTCGTGCTTTGGCGATGCAGCCAGAGATTTTGTTAATGGATGAGCCATTTGGCGCGCTAGATGCCCTGACCAGGGCGCATATGCAAGACTCCTTAATGGAGATCCAGAATGAGCTGAATAATACCGTTATTATGATCACCCATGATGTTGATGAAGCAGTTTTGCTGTCAGATAGAATTGTCATGATGACTAATGGCCCAGCGGCAACGATTGGTGAAATATTAGATGTTGGTCTTGAACGCCCTCGTGATCGATTGGCCTTAGCAGAAGACCCAGAATACGTTCACCTTCGATCAGAAGTTCTAAAGTTCCTGTACGAAAAACAACGAAAAGTTGAACCGATTAGTGCCTCAGTAAAAAAAACTAAAGCTGCCTCAGGTATTGCGGCAGCGTAAGACAAGTTAATCATTACTCCCGTTTACAATGGCGTAAACATAGGGGGTAGGTGGACAACGGCGTTCACAAGTAATGCGACACGAGAAAACTGTTGAGTAGAGGCTCAGTAGTTATCTCACAGCGCATTGTTTGTGAGCGCTTTTTTAATGCCTTAAGAATTAGTAAAGCCATATTTATAGCGAGGGTCACAGCATAAACAAAGAATGACTGACTTATGCTTGGCCTTTAAAAAAGTAACTAGGAGATGTAAATGAAAAAACGTTCAATTAGCCTATTAAGCACAGCAATCGCTACGATCATTGCTTCGAGTAGCGTTGTCGCTGCACCAGAAACGATTACTGAGGCGATTACAGGTGGTAAAGCCTATGGTGACTTGCGTTTACGATATGAAAGTGACGACCGAAGCAATGACACTGATTCAGATGCCTTAACCCTACGTACGAGAATCGGATACAAAACGGCAGAATTCAAAGGCTTTACTGCACTGGTCGAGTTTGAAGATAGTCGTGAAGTTTTGGGGATTGAAGAAGCGGACGATGATGCATTAATTCTAGACTCAGAAGTAACTGAGCTCGATCAAGGCTTTATTCAATATAAGAATGACATGGTGACAGCAAAACTAGGGCGTCAAGTGATTGCCTTGGACGGTCAGCGTCATGTAGGTCATGTTGGTTGGCGCCAAGATCGCCAGACTTTTGATGCGGCGAGAGTTACGGTTAAGCCAATTGAAGGTCTTACTTTAGATGCATCCTATATTTATAAAGTAAACCGAATTAACTCAGGTGCCTTTGCGGATGTCGCTGATACTGATATAACACTATTAAATGTTGCTTACCAAACTCCCTTTGGTAAAGCTGTGGTATACAACTATGAGATCTCAGGAGAGCCTTATGGTGCCGCAGATGGTTGGGATGAGCTATCAACAATTGGTGCAAGTTTTACCGGCTCAACATTAGCAGGTGAAGATCTGAAAGTTTCATATGCTCTAGAGTATGCTTCGCAAGATAATGAAACGAAAGATGCCAGTATGGATTATATGATGGCTGAGGTTGGCCTAACTGCGTCAGGAGTGACAGGCAAGCTTGGGTATTCGTCCTTAGGATCTGACGACGGCAATCAGTCGTTCGCGACACCTTTAGCAACTGTTCATAAGTTTGAAGGTTGGGCTGATGCATTTCTAGGTCAGTCCTTGTTTGGTGCGGGTGGCGGTAATGGTGTTGTAGACACTTATGCTTCAGTCTCAGGTAAGTTCGCTGGTGTAAAACTGGTGGGTGTTTACCATGATTTTGAGACCGATGAAGGCAGTGCTGACGCGGGTAGAGAGATAGATCTTTTGGCAGTCAAAAAGTTTAATAAAACCTATAGCGGAGGCCTGAAGTATGCTGATTACTCGGCACCTTCTGGCGGTACTGATAAGTCCGTAATGTGGGCGTGGGTTGGAATGAAGTTCTAAAGTCTGACACATAACTATAAGCCGTTAATAAGACTTCAGGGTCTTATTTTGCTAGCCTGGTGCCGTACCCGTCGCGGGTTGACAAGACTTTCCTCTTGTTAATTCAGGCTAGCTTTTTTCGGTTTTTTATGTGGGCTAGAGAGATACTCTAGCAAGGCTTCGAGCTTCATTGCTTCATGGAATAAACTTCCTTGTGCGTAGTCGCAGCCATGGCTTTTTAAGTGTGCAAGCTGTAAATCATTTTCAACGCCATCAGCAGTAACAGAAAGTTTCATCTGATGAGCCATACTAATAATTGCATTGCTAAAGTTAGTGTTTGCCTGATTTTCAGGGAGACCATTAAGGTAGCGTTGGTCTATTTTTAAGGCGTGAGCCGGAACTTGTTTCAAGTAGCTCATTGACGCATAGCCTGAACCAAAACGATCGATGATAATATGAACGCCCATATCTTTCAGTTCTTTTAGACGACCAATCACTTCGGGCTTTTGGTCAACGAAGCACTTTTCAACTACCTCGAAATGCAGGTATTTAATATAGTTCGGGTGTTCGGAAAATAGCGCTCGTACTTCAGAAACAAAGTAACGGTCTTTAAGTTGTCTAGGCGATATGTTGACACTAAAGCTAATATCTTTGATGCCTTCTTTAAGTAGTCTTTGGATATCTTTTACAAGCTGTTTTAGCACCCAGTTACCGAGAGGAATAATGCTGCCTGCATTTTCTGCTATCGAGATAAAATCATCGGGCATACGAATATCTTCTTCAGTGTATTGCCAGCGTAGAGATGCTTCTACGCCTGAAATGCTTTGATCTTTTAAATCGAGAATCGGCTGATAAACCAAAAAGAAGTCTTGGTTTTCAATGCTGTGCTGAATTTCCTTTTCTGTCTTTATTTTATAGCGGATCTCGTTGTTCATATCTTCAGAGAAGAATTGATAATTGTTTCTGCCGCTTTGCTTTGCCTGATACATAGCGATGTCGGCATTATTAATAAGGTCAGTGTCATTAAGCGAGTCTTCAGGGGTGACGCTAATGCCAATACTCGCGGTGATAAAGACTTCCTGAGTGTCGATGATCACGGGAGATTCAAAAGAGTTGATTATATTCTGTGTTACTTTACTGGCATCTTCGTAATTCTTAATGTTGCTTAGTAAGACTGTAAATTCATCACCACTGATACGAGCAATGCTATCGTTTTGCCTTACATGCTCATTCAAGCGCTTGGCGACGGATTTTAGAATCTCGTCACCGGCCTGATGACCTAGGGAGTCATTAATGGTTTTGAAGTTATCTATATCAATAAACAACAATGCAGCTTTTACCATATTACGTTTGGCATTTTGAATTGCTGACTCGAGCCTCTTCTGGAATAGTACCCGATTTTCTAGACCTGTCAGCGGGTCGTATAAAGCCATACGTTCCATTTCATCGTGATGATTCTTGATATCGGTGATATCTTCGAAAGTAATCACATAGTGAGATATTTCTGAGGTTTCTTGATAGGGATGGCTTTTAAGCAATGAAATACTGGTCTTCATCCAATGCGTGTCACCATTTGCATCGGTGCACTTGAGTTTACTCTGAATCAGACCTTCGGTATTAGGCGATAAGCTTTGTGTACTCAACTCCTGAGAGGAGATCGGGGGAAGGGAAAGTTTGTTTTCCAGTATCGAAATTGGCTGCCCCTCCAGCTTCATATCACAGCTACCAGTAAGCTTTAGAAATGCCTTACTGGCATAACTAATTGTGTGCTCCTTATCTATAATTAATACTGTACTATCACTACTCTCAATCGCTTGGGATAAGAGTTGCAGTGATACTTCACGCTTTTTACGCTGATTTATTTCTTCCGTAAGTTCGTAGTTTATTTTGTTGATGGTTTCTGTTCTGGAAATTATTCGTTTCTCAAGCTCAGTGTTGAGCGTATGCAGCTCATCCTCTTTGTCTTTTAATTGTTTAGTATAAACAATTAATTCCCGATTAGCCTTGGTGAGATACATTGTTTTCTCACTAACAGCGCGTTTCAGGTTTTTATTGACATAGAATAAGATTGAAATAAAGGCTGCGCCAATAACAAATATAATACTGGAAACTTGGAGTACCTGACGCGTCAGTTGGCTGGCTTCATTTAGTTCAGGAGAGTAAATGAAACGCTCGTGGTTCAATTCGCCAGTGCTCATGCCAAGATCGGTAAACGAGTCAGCGATGTGCTGCCACCTTCCTGGGTTCATGTGTCCCAGATCCACCAGTTTGGGAACGATTAGACGAATGGTCTCCTGAGCTTCATGGCGGAGTTCTTCAATGCTGAGTTCTGATTGATACTTATTCTTGATGAGCTCAATAAGCTCATCTGGATTCTCAATAGCGTAACGCCAGCCGTCAATACTGGCTTTTCTAATGGCTTTCACTTCATCGCTATGCTCATCAACTTTAGACTCTGTGCTAAATAACACGTCTCCGTAATAGTCTATTCCGTAAACACGAGGGTCTATAAGGTTGTATTCGACACCTCTTTGTCTCAGCTGGAAGGGTTGATCGGTTATATAACCAACCATTGCATCGACTTTTTCATCGATTAAATCCTGAATATTGTAGGATAAGGGCACCGACTCAATTTGTGACTCATTAATCCCTTCTTTCTTTAACAGTCCTAACGTATTTGAACCGTAATGTCCCTCTGGGTACATCACGCGTTTACCGATTAAGTCTTGTGGAGTTAGCAGATTATTCTTCTTTAAAGTCATCAATACGATTGGCGAGTGTTGAATAATGGCTGCTAATGCGACGAGAGGATTGCCGTTCAGGTGATAGAGCACAAGCTCAGCATTGGCTATGCCATAATCAGCCTTACCCTCAAGCACTTCTGTGATGGGGTTTATATCAGGACCGGCAGCTCTGATCTCGACGTTGTAACCGGCATCTTGGTAATAGCCATTTTCCAGGGCTGCGTAGAATCCTGCAAATTGAAATTGGTGTTTCCACTTCAGTTGTATACTGACATTTTTGAGTGATGGGCTGAGATGCTCATCTGCGTAAGCGCTTGTGGAGCCAATCAACATACTCAGATACAGAAGAAAGAATAACGAGACGGTTGATGTGCCTCTAGCAACCCGTAGCGCTATACTGGGCAATATCTGTACGTGGGCGTTGCTTGCTTTCTTTGTTATGTTATTCAAAGTTAAAAGTCTACTGGTTAAAGGTAATAGCCGCGTATTTGGAAGGCCAAAGCAATCTTTTAAGTGTAGTTCAAAAAAACACCAGCTGCAGAGTTACGAGCTTAAAAATAATGTAAATTTATTGGGGGAATTATCAGGTATTAATAAGTCTTTGTGCCAGATCAAGGCATTGGATAAGAAGTTTGTTCATAGTATGAGTTATAGATTTTGTTTTGAAGCTGATTCAGAAAGCACCATTGATACAGAGTACGGATAGATGGGAATTGATATAGATAAGAGCAGTTTTGCAGAAAGTGATTATCGAGACTTTGAAAAAAAACTGCAGACCAACCTTTCCAGCTTGAGCTCCCTATTGTCACAGACAGGCTTTGGAAAAAAGAAACCGGGTAGTGCTATTTTGGGTGCCGAGCTCGAAATGTATATTGTTGATAGCAAGGGAGAGCCCTTGTTGCTGAATCAAGAAATCTTAGATGCTGCTGATGACAAACAACTGACTCTGGAGATTAACCGCTATAACCTGGAATATAACCTGACTCCATATTCCCTGTCGGATGCGCCGTTTAAGTCGACAGAAAATGAGATTTGCCGCCAGCTGTCGAAGCTAAATGATATTGCTGCAAAATATGAAGGTCGCATATTTCCTGTCGGTATACTTCCTACGCTGGATAATTCTCATTTCGGGCCTGTTTGTATGACGGACCGCCAGCGTTATAGAACCTTGGTTGAGCAATTGTTTGAACGTCGTGGGCGTGAATTTGAAATTGATATTAACGGTAGACCTCCTTTACAAATGGATATGCAGGACGTTACCTTGGAAGGTGCGAATACTTCATTCCAGATTCATTATCGAGTCGACCCTGAAGACTATGCAAATACCTTCAATGCCTTTCAAATGGTGACGCCTTTAGTGTTAGCTTTAGGTGCTAATTCACCCGGTTTATTTGGTCACGACCTCTGGTGTGAAACACGAGTACCTTTGTTTAAGCAGTCTATCGATACGCGAATAAAAGATAGATACCGATGGAACGAGCCTTCTAGGGTAAGTTTTGGGCAAGGCTGGGTACGCCGCTCTGCTTTGGAATTATTTCAGGAAACAGCTTCGATATTTTCACCTTTATTGCCAATATGCAGTGAACAGGACCCAGAAGCCCAGATGGCAGAAGGGAAAGCACCTAGCTTATCAGAGTTGCGACTTCATCAAAGCTCTGTTTGGTTGTGGAATCGACCGGTATATGACGATGCTGATGAAGGCCATTTACGGATAGAACTAAGGTCTTTGCCCGCTGGGCCCAGCGCGGTTGATATGGTTGCCAATGCAGCACTGTATATCGGTCTGGCAGAGTACTATCGCGACAAAATGAATGAGCTGATGCCTGCTTTACCTTTTCATTTAGCGGAGTTTAACTTCTATCGCGCCGCGCAATTTGGCTTGGGTGCACGAATCGTTTGGCCAGACCCTCAGCGTTCAGGTTGTCGTGATCAGCCCATTATCGATATTCTTTCCCAAAGCATTGATCATGCAGAGCAGGGCTTGCGTAGTATCGGTGTTGAAGATGAGGAAGCAGGCTATTATCTATCCATTGTTAAAAAGCGTCTTGAGTCAAAGCAGAACGGAGCAGTATGGCAAAGAGAGAGAACCGCTTATTATCAGAATGAAAAGTCTTATAGCTCTGACAAAGCAAGAAAAGCAATGCTAGAAGACTATATTGCTTACAGCCTAGACAACATTCCAGTGGGTGAATGGCCTTTAACGTAACAATTATTGGATATAAGAATGAGTATAGAGTTAAACAGATTTTGTGACCCAGACCCAAGCTCAATTGGTGAGGATATCTATCAGTTTCTTGATTACTTGGGAGGCCCTTCAGAAATCCTGCTGTCAGGAGATGACACCACTCGAACGCGAGCATTTGTAACGCTACTGCATGGCAATGAACCTTCAGGCCTTATTGCCTTATTTAAATGGTTGAAGTCGGGACTTAAGCCAGCGGTGAATGTCGTTTGCATTGTGGCTTCAGTATCAGCGGCTAGCTTGGAGCCTTCATTCAGTCATCGTGTCTTCGCTCGTCAGCGTGACCTGAATCGCTGCTTTAAAGAACCCTTTGATGATGAACCTGGCTATCTCGCCGCTGAGATTCTAGAGACTTTAAAGCGCTATAAACCTGAAAGCTTGATCGATATGCATAACACCTCGGGCTCAGGCCCTTCATTTGCGGTGGCGATCTACGAAGATCCTCAGCATGATGCTTTGACAGAATTGTTTACTAAACGCCTCATCGTGACTCACCTACGTTTAGGGGCTCTGATGGAGGTCACCGAATACCTTTGCCCAACTGTGACGATTGAATGTGGAGGGCGTTTAGATGAGTCTGCGCACCAGATTGCTTGGGAGGGCTTAAATCGTTATTTTCGTTTAGAAAGTGTCTTGGCAGGCCAAGAAAGTCAAGAGAGCTTGGAGGTGCTTACTAATCCGGTAAGGCTCGAACTAAAGGATGATTGTCGTCTAAGGTATGGCGAGAAATTAAGTGAAGAATCTGATTTGTGTTTGCTACCCAGTATAGAGCAATTGAATTCAGGTATTACTGTTAAAGATACGCAGTTGGGTTGGGTCGCAACAGATGATCTGAAAGCTGTATTTTCTTCAAAAAATAGTCGAGAAGAATGTGTGGTAAATGAGTTGGTTTATATCAAAGACGGCGGATTGTTTGCTAAACGAGACTTAAAGCTCTTTATGATCACTAATAATCCGGAAATCGCCAAGATGGATTGTCTATTTTATGCAGTAAGGGACTGTGGTTCAGAGGTTGTTGCGGAATTATCTTAGTGGCCCGCTTACAAGTTGAACCCAGATTTTACTGGGTTCAACAAGAAATTAAAGGAACGCATTTGTGCCTTATTTTTTAGCTTCCGGGTGAAGAGACTTACCTAGTATATGGCTGTCTTCTTCGATAACTGATGATGCTTGGCCGACAATAAGGGGATCTGCTCCACGAACAACATGATGATTCTTATCAGGATAATCCAGCTTAGAAAGGAAGTGTTGCATACACGCAAGGCGTGCTCTTTTTTTATCATCTGATTTTACGACTACCCAGGGTGCGTCAGCGGTATCGGTGTAGAAAAACATCGCTTCTTTCGCTTCGGTATAGTCATTCCATTTTTCTTGAGCAAGTTTGTCGATAGGGCTTAGTTTCCACTGTTTTAGAGGGTCAGTTTCACGTTTCTGAAAGCGAGCGGTTTGCTCTTCTTCAGTAACAGAGAACCAATACTTAAATAATTTTATACCGCTACGGGTAAGCATTCTTTCTAGTTCTGGCGTTTGACGCATAAACTCAAGGTAGTCGCTCGGTTCGCAGAACCCCATAACTCTTTCAACACCTGCTCGGTTATACCAAGACCGGTCGAATAAAACGAGTTCACCTTTGGTGGGCAGGTGTTTAATGTAGCGTTGAAAGTACCACTGACCGAGCTCTTCTTCAGTCGGCTTTTCCAAAGCAACAACGTGAGCGCCCCGTGGGTTTAGATGTTCCATAAAGCGTTTTATGGTGCCACCTTTACCAGCGGCATCTCGCCCTTCAAACAGAATCACTATTTTTTGTCCTGACTCTCTTATCCACTTCTGGGCTTTTAGTAGCTCGATTTGTAATTCTTTTTTTATGCTTTCGTATCGTTGGCGACTAATTTTTGTCTTGTATGGGTATTCGCCTGACCTAAATGATTCGGCAATATAATGTGGGTCATGGCGTTTTTCTGCTAGAGCGTGAAGCTGAGTCCCTACTGAGCTCAAAGTCTTATTCTTAGACGAAGTTTGCTTGTCTGATTGATTCTTATCTGAGTTTTGCATGGTTCTTTTCTAGCCCTCTTTTTTAAACGTAATCCTTAAGTCTACTAGACAATTGGAGGGCGCATGGTTAAATAACGGGCTTGATTGATATGTGTCAATACCTATGAGTGGATATCTAACGGTTAATGGGCAGTAGATGTAATTTTATAAGCCAATGATTGGAGATTAGGGCTGAGGATAACCTTGAGCGCGAGTGGCCCTTGCTTAAGATAGGTTACGCCTGATACTTGTCATTTCCGCGATTTAAAGTGAGCATGAACTCGCTTAACAAACTCCATATACTGACTTTCGTCGTGCAAATTCACTTCTTCTTCGATCGGCAATAAAGGGAACCTTTCCTTCAAGGCTGCCGCGAATAGGCCCATACCGCCTTGTTGGTGAATAGTGCTGTCACTCTGAAATATTTTGACGTTTCTGACTCCGCAGCTGGGTGAGTTTTTCATCAGAACAAAGCCATCTAAAGACCCAAAGCTATCAAGGGCCTCTTTGCAGCCTTCAAGTAATTGAGGGCCTAAGTTTATGCCTGTTAAGTCAGTGTCATCGTTATACCGTAGCGTTGGCCTGGAAGGGTTGCCGGTAAGTCGCATTTTGGGGCGGGGTATACCAAAACCGGCAGCGGCTTCAGGGCAGAATGTTTCAAAAGAGAAGTGTTTGCTCAATTCGTCTAAGCACAATGATGAGCGTTTATGCTTTCCGTCATAACGTACTTCAAATCCTGCAAGGCAGGCGCTTAGACCAATCTTAGGTTTTGATCCTGGCATTTTATATGATGCTTGTGACATGGTACCTGGTGCTTAGGGGAGCGAGTTTAGGCTTATTTTGAACTATTCGAAGGAGAATGAATATAGTATTTCTTATATCTAACAAATAACGATTGCCGTAGGCAGAGGGTTCCAGCCTTCGCTGGATCAACCCCGTACTAGCCCGCTTGCGAGCCATGGAAGGCTCTGCCTACAGAAGTCGGTTTACCTAGTGCCCGCGTAGGCAGAGGGTTCCGCCCCTCGCAGACTCTGCCCCATGCTACTCCTCATGCGAGCTGTGGAAGGCTTTGCCTACAGTTAGATGGGTTTAGCGACAAACCCTGTCCTGGTAGTAGTCATTGCTGTAGTTGCAGGACTTACATGCAGAAGGCTTGTCATTACTATGCTTTGATGCTTTTGGGCTAATTGTCTCGATAATCTTTTTCATTCGACTTTCTCCTATTGATTGTTTGCATTGTTAGCTTCGCAAGTCATGTGCAATTTGTATAGTTCAAAAAATAGAAGTAGATGATCACTTTTTCTTAACGAAGTTCTTCAGCAAACACTTCCATTAAGCACTCAATGTTCTTGACGCCGATATAGTTGGGGCGACTTAAAAAAGCGATTCTGCGATGAGGTCCTGGTTCATTCAAGTGAATTGCTTTGAGGTCATCGCTTTGGCTATTTATCTGCTTTAAGGCCATCTCGGGAACGAGAGTACTACCCATACGACCGGCCACCATTTGAATCAAAGTGTTGAGGCTGGTCGCGCCTAGTGTTTCACTTTGTTCATTATTACTTAGCTTACATGCTGCTAGGGCATGATCTTTAAGGCAGTGACCGTCCTTGAGTAGCATTAGTTTTGACTGATCTATTTCGGTACTGGTGATTTCATCTAAACCTGATTGCTCTGCATCATTGCGCGTCAGCCAGTAAAAGTCTTCTTGAAAGAACTCAAAGGCTAACAGTCCGTCATGTGGATAGGGTAGCGCCAGAATTGCGGTATCAATCTCGCCTTTGCGGATCATGTCTACCAGGACATGAGACTGCTCTTCGATAATTGTCAGTTTGAAGTCAGGGTATTGTTGGCGAAGTGCAGGTAAGACTTTGGGAAGTAAGTAAGGCCCGACTGTTGGAATGACACCAACCGTCATCGGATGATTTAAAGGCGCTTTCTGGTTTTGCGATAGTTGATAAAGGCTGTCGACTTCCAGTTTGATACTTTGTGCCCGTTGCAGAAACATCTTTCCGGTGGGGGTAATCAGTACCTTCTTATTGTCTCGTTCGAATATTTGAATATCCAACTGCTTTTCTAATTCACTTAAGGCGGTGCTCAGTGCTGACTGAGATACTGAACAGGCTTCAGCAGCTTTCTTGAAGTGCAGCGTTTTCTCGACAGCCAAAGCATAGTGAATTTGCTTGAGTGAAATCATGGTCTTGCTCTCTTCTCACAATAATAGTGATGAGTTTAGATCAATGTTCAGTTTTTTTGAACATCACCTTTTATTTAATTCAATTTATTTAATTCTTGTTCGCGCTTAATCTTATTCCTGTCGAAACACACAACACAAACTTAATCGAGGAATACAACATGGCGAACATGATCAACAAATCAATCCCTGAATTTACTGCTCAAGCTTTTCACAACGGCGAGTTTAAAGAAGTGACAACTGAAGATGTAAAGGGTAAGTGGGCAATCTTCCTTTTCTACCCAGCAGACTTCACGTTTGTTTGCCCAACTGAGCTTGAAGACATGGCGAAGCACTACGAAGAGCTTCAGAAGCTAGGTGTAGAAGTTTACTCAGTTTCGACTGACACGCACTTTACTCACAAAGCATGGCACGACACGAGTGAGGCGATTGGTACGATCAACTACCCAATGATCGGTGATCCAACAGGTGTCATTACTCGCGGCTTTGATGTAATGATCGAAGAAGAAGGTTTGGCACTACGTGGTACTTTCCTAGCCAACCCTGAAGGCATCATCAAGGTTGCTGAGCTTCACGACCTAGGTATCGGTCGCTCTGCAAAAGACATGGTTCGTAAGGTCAAAGCGGCTCAATACGTAGACCAACATGACGGCGAAGTATGCCCAGCAGCGTGGGAACAAGGTGAAGAAACATTGACTCCAAGCCTGGATTTGGTTGGCAAGATCTAGTCTGCATTAAACGCTAAATAGCAGTATCTCAGGAGGTTCATATAAGAGCCTCCTGAATCTCCAAAGGTATTTAAAACGAGGATAAGAGAATGTTGACGAATGACATTTTGAACGCGCTTAAAGGCTATACCGCCAATATGCAGAATGATATCACCTTTGTTGTGCAAACAGGTGAGCATGACAAAAAAGCGGAGTTGATGGAATTTCTCAGCAGTTTCGCATCGGTTAGCGACAAGATTTCACTTGAAGAACGTGATATAAAATCAGTATTGCAAAGCCCGGTAAGTTTTTTGTTAGAACGTGATGGAGAAGATACGGGAATTCGGTTCTCCGGTATTCCTGGCGGTCACGAATTCAATTCGCTAGTGCTTGCGGTGCTTCACGCTTCGGGTACTGATATGAAGTTGGATGATTCAATAAAGTCGATCATAAGTGGTGTACAGGAAGCACTTAACTTCGAAGTCTTTGTAAGCTTGAGTTGTCACAATTGTCCTGAAGTGGTCCAGGCTTTGAATCAGTTTGCTTTGGTCAACGATAAGATTACCACTGAAACCATTGATGGCGGTGTCTATCCGGACTTGATCGAAGAGCGAAGTATTCAAGGTGTGCCTAGTGTTTACTTGAATGGTGAAGTATTCGCTAACGGTAAAATTGACCAGGCAGTCCTACTAGAGAAATTGATGGCTAAATACCCCGACATCACTCAGGCAGCAGAGCCTGCTGAAGCACTACCTGTTCAGGATGTTGTTGTGATTGGTGGTGGCCCGGCAGGTGCAGCATCAGCGGTGTATAGTGCTCGAAAAGGTTTGAAAGTAGCGATCATCGCAGATCGGATTGGTGGACAGGTGAAAGACACTATGGGGATCGAAAACCTGATCTCTGTGCCTAAAACAACCGGCCCGGAATTGTCTACGGCTTTGGAGCAGCATATTAAAGAATATGACGTGACCGTCAGAGAACACTTACGAGTCGCGAGCATCGAGAAAGGCCAGGGGGGTGAAAACCATAAGATTGAACTCTCTTCGGGTGAAGTGATCGAAACCAAGACGGTGATTGTTGCGACCGGTGCAAAGTGGAGAGAGCTTGGCATTCCTGGCGAGAAGGAAAACATAGGTCAAGGTGTTGCTTACTGCCCGCACTGTGACGGACCGTTCTTTAAAGGTAAGGATGTTGCTGTTATTGGTGGCGGAAATTCAGGTGTTGAAGCGGCTTTGGATTTAGCTGGTATCGTAAAATCTGTCACAATCTACGAGTTTATGCCTGAATTAAAGGCTGACAAGGTCTTGGTTGAGCAAGCTAAAAAACGTGAGAATATTACTATTCTGCGTAATGTAGCGACCAAAGAAATCTTGGCTGAAGGTGGCAAGGTTGTTGCCTTAGCATACGAAGATCGTGATAGTGGTGAAATTAAGCGCCAGGAATTATCAGGCATTTTCGTCCAAATAGGCTTGGTGCCCAATAGTGGCTTCCTGGAAGGCATTGTAGAAATGAACGCCTATGGCGAGGTAATTGTAGACGCCAAAGGTCAGACTGACGTACCAGGAATCTTTGCCTGCGGTGACGTGACGACCGTGCCTTATAAACAGATCGTGATCGCTATGGGGGAAGGTGCCAAAGCTTCTCTTGCAGCCTTTGACTACTTGCTAATGCAAGGCTAGCCTAAAAAAGCCAGTCCCAGGTATATTGAGCCAATTGGGGCTGGCTTTGTTTTACTAGCGGTAAATCTTCTCTAGACTTTACTTTCTGCTCTGTTATGTTTGTATCAGACCATGACATAGCCAAGCAGACCCTTAATGAAAATTATTGAGCCCAATCTCTGTAATTGTGAATCCTTAATGGATTTGACCTATGCAGAAACCTTCAAGAATCTTGATGAGCGATTTGTTCGCGCGGTCGGCAAGTTATTAAATCCCGGTTATGTCCGTTTATGTCTTGGGGATTATAGACTCAGTACTGAGCTTGTCGTGCTCGCCACTTATCAGCCAGTCTCTGGTGCTAAAGCCGAATCAAAGGTTTCACTTAATACCAAGGCTCTAGCAGAGCCGGAAACGGTATTTCCGATACATTTGAGTACCGGGCAAGAAATTAGCATGTTGCTGGATATAGAGCCGAAAGTCAGTTTGATCAATCAAGTCGTTCAGCTCATCGCAGTTTATGTTAATCAACATGGCCATTTAAATCGATCTAATAAAGACCAGCTTACAGCTTTAAAAAATCGCCGCTCCTTTGATCTCGAATACACGCAATTAACCGATAATGCTAAGTCGAATGATGAGAATGTTATTGCTGTATTGGATATAGATCATTTTAAGTCAGTGAATGATCGCTTTGGGCATGTTA
>NZ_LWGG01001372.1:0-947 GCF_001635365.1 Oleiphilus sp. HI0128
AAAATATAGTTAAAGCGCATAGTGGTAAGATACAGATTAAGGAAAGCCAGCCGGGGCAGGGGGCTGAGTTTGTTATTATATTCCCGCAGCGAAATAAACTATCAATGGCGAAAAGAGCGCGTAATATGATGGGGATGCACTAGTGTTTGATCCAGAGAATGAGCGTATCTTGGTTGTCGAGGATGAATGTCATATTGCAGAGGGGTTGCGTTTAAATTTGGAGCTTCAAGGTTACAAGGTGGCGTTAGCGGAAACAGGGACTTCCGGTCTAGCCTTATGGAAACAGTGGCGGCCGCATTTAATAGTCTTGGATGTGATGCTGCCCGGCATAGACGGTGTCTCTGTTCTTAAACGTATTCGCTTAGAAGATGAGCGTTTGCCAATCCTTATTCTATCAGCCAAGAATAGTGCTCAAGACAGAATTGAGGGTTTTAACCACGGTGTCGATGACTATCTTTCTAAACCCTTTAACCTAGAAGAATTCCTGTTACGAGTTGAGCGCCTTTTAAAACAAAGTAGCTGGCAAGATAATAGTATTGACGCGGCGAGTGGAAGTCAGGACCCATATAGCTTTGGCAGCAACAAAATCGACTTCCTTCAATCTGTTGCTTATTGCAAAGGGCAACAAATAAGCCTAACTGAACAAGAGCTTCGCTTGCTCAGGTTATTGATTAACAATCGTGGTAAAGCGCTGTCACGCGGAGAAATTTTAGAAGTTGCCTGGGGTTTTTCCAAAGACCTATCGACTCGTACCGTCGATAACTTTATTGTCCGTTTTCGAAAGTACTTTGAAGACGACCCTAAGAACCCCGAGTTCTTCAAAAGCCGCCGCTCTGTGGGCTACGTATTTGACCATTAAAATATCACTGATGAAGATTTTATTGCTTGTAAAGAAAGCCTACACTATTTTGTGTTAGTCTTGATGGCAAAGTAACAGACTATCGTTA
>NZ_LWGG01001373.1:0-886 GCF_001635365.1 Oleiphilus sp. HI0128
CGATGAGTATGCAAGATACGCTTGCGGATATGTTCACACGTATTCGTAATGCACAGATGGCTGAGAAGCAATCTGTCACAATGCCTTCTTCTAAAATGAAGGTGTCAGTACTAGAAGTATTAAAGTCAGAAGGTTTCATCGAAGGCTTTAACACTGATGGTCAGGTAAAAGCACAGGTAACTGTTGATCTTAAGTATTTCGAAGGCAAGCCAGTCATCGAAGAAATTAAGAGAGCTAGCCGTCCAGGTCTACGCCAGTTTAAAGGTAAAGACGAGCTGCCAAGCATTCGCGGTGGTTTGGGTGTTGCCATTATTTCAACTTCGCAAGGTGTGATGACCGACCGAGCTGCGCGTAATGCCGGCATTGGTGGCGAAGTAATCTGCACAGTTTTCTAGGAGAAGGGCATGTCTAGGGTTGCTAATAGTCCAGTTCAGCTTCCTTCCGGTGTAGAAGTTAAGCTAACTGAGCAAGAAATTGAAGTAAAGGGCGGTAAAGGCACTTTATCTTTGGATCTTAATTCTGTTGTTACTGTAACGCAGGAAGGTTCAGAAATTAAATTTGCTGCTAAAAATGGCAGCAAGTTCTCACGAGCGATGTCTGGTACGACTCGCGCGTTGGTAAACAACATGGTTACTGGTGTAAGTACTGGCTTCCAGAAAAAGCTACAGCTAATCGGTGTTGGTTATCGTGTACAGATGCAGGGCAAGAAACTAAATCTGTCATTGGGTTTTTCTCACCCAGTCGAATACGAGCTTCCTGAAGGTATTAAAGCTGAAGCTCCATCACAGACCGAGATTGTTTTGTCAGGCGCTGACAAACAGTTGCTAGGTCAGGTTGCTGCTGAAATTCGTGCTTTCCGTCCGCCAGAGCCTTACAAAGGTAAGGG
>NZ_LWGG01001374.1:0-892 GCF_001635365.1 Oleiphilus sp. HI0128
CTCCCGACTTTAAGAACGGCTCCCATTGCCCACTCGGGAAAAGGGCGGCTAGTCGTTTCGTTATAAACGATAAGCTTTAAGGCCTTGTGGCGATAGTCTGTTTTGATATGTTGAAATAGCGCTTATCTGAGCATAGAAAACCGCTAATCATATGCTTTTGATTATTCAGCTTTGCGACTTCAACAATACTTTTCAAGTCTTCTAGGGTTAAAACCTTGGAAGCCGTACTCACATAAATCAATTGAACTAGACTCACGTTAAGTCACTCTCTTAATATAATCAGACGCCTTTACCTGATGATAAGTTGTATTTTGGTAGTGAATTTTCACGGGCTTCGGGTCTACGATTTCTATCGGGATATCGTTATGAACAGCCGTTTCCAGGGCCATTTGAGTAATATTGACACTAAAGGAGGTGCCCATAAATACCATCTTCGAGGCATAACGCATTCGTTCCTGTGCCTCTGATATTCTGTAAAGATCAGTGTAGAACTCATCGAAGAGCAAAACGTAAGGCTTTTGTGAAACGTCTAGCTCTGGTGTAAGTGTGTGCTTACTAATTTTAAACAGGGAAAGTAGTGAGTCGACAAGATTCTCTTCATCCACTTGTTCCCAAGGCGTTTGATAAGTCTCAACCGTTGGGCCTTGCTCATGAAAACGCGTCATTTGATCTAAGCGCCCATGAATTGCGATATAATCTTTGTTGCCGGCCTTACCATCAAGACCATCAATATTTTGGGTGATCAGGTTTTTATCTGCGAGCCAATGGTGCACTTCATTTGGCCCGTGATGGCGATACGTTGCAAAACGATGATAGTACCAAGATAGAAATTCTACCGGGTTTTCGGTGTACATTCGGCGCGTAGCCATTTCCATCGGGGTATAGTTCTTAC
>NZ_LWGG01001375.1:0-741 GCF_001635365.1 Oleiphilus sp. HI0128
CGGTAGGCTCGGTAAAGCGTCCTCCCCATGGCTTTTCTTTACTTGAATCACTCTGCGTATTTAGCTGGCCGTTATTGTCGTTTGCATTGCTCATGTTTGATTACCCATCTACACTGAAATTTGTGGAGTCAAAATTGCGGCGCGCATTGTAGCACAAAAGCGAATAATACGCCTTAGTCATCCCTTGTAAAGAAACCAGTCATTTATCATGCATAGAAACGCCAAGCAATCACAGCCAAACAAAAACAGCCATGCTGATGATTCTAAGCAAGCTTCAGGGAGTGAGCAGAACTCCAATTTTGTCATTCCTGACCTTTGTCGAATCAATGCCGTTCTGTTTCTGCTGATCCTAACCCAGTTTCTAGCGCTGGTTTTATGTCTGGTCTTGAGTTCAAACGAGTTAATCAGTTGGGATAAACTAGGCCTGCTATCTATTTACTGCCACTCACTCACGCTCAGCTTTGCAGCGGTAATCTGTACAACCCGAAAATTTCTATTTGGCAAAAGCCCGAAATTTATCAGCATTTACTTCTTATCTAGCAATGCCATCATCACGCTGTTTTTCAGTTGGCTAGGCATCAACTTCCTGCTGCCGGGCGTCATTACAAAACCGGAACTATTTCTATCAAAGAGTTTACTCATCAGCTCGATGCTCGCGAGCATCTTACTGCGTTATTTCTTCCTGCAACACCAATGGCGAGAACAGCGCCAAGCAGAACTTCGAGCGCGCATCCAAGCACT
>NZ_LWGG01001376.1:0-957 GCF_001635365.1 Oleiphilus sp. HI0128
GTCGACAAGCTGGTCCGCCCTTTCCTGTCAAAACTAGAAGAATACGATATTCAAGAGAACTCCCTCGACACAAGCAATACACAATTACACCCACAATACGAATACCGAAATAACCAGCGAGATTTCAAAGGTAATCAAATTACGCGCAAAATTGAGTTTAAACTAAATGATCTTGCGCAACTCCAGGCTCTTATCCAAGACATCACCCGCACAGAAGCATCTCATCTAGGGAGTATAAGATTCACACTTAAGAACAAACAGAAGCTAAAACGCAAAGCCTTAAACAAAGCAATTAATAAAGCAAAAAATAAAGCAGCTACCATTGCCCAAGGCTTCGAAGTAAGCTTGGGGAAAATTTTAAATGTAAAGCATGTTAGCAACGAAGCAAGACCAGCCCCACAAATGCGCGCCATGGCAATGAGTGCTGAAATGAGCGACAGCCAAAGTAATACCTACCAGCAAAAAGAAATTGAATACAATGCGACCATTAGCGCAGTATTTTCAATCGATTAAGCACTAGTCATACGACACCAAATAGCATATAACACCGGCAATTCAACCTGAATCGCCGGTGCCTCATTCAGCCCGCAACTTCAACAGACTCACTATTTTTATGCTTATCAAGCTTACGCTCTGAAGCGCTCCAGTAATAAAGAACTAACCCTGAAAGGATACACGCGGTACCGATTAGCATTACTTCGCTAATGTGTTCACCATTAAAAAAGGCACCCAAAGCCAAAGCAAAAACAGGTGTCATCAGAGTCACCATTGCAACAGCCGTTGCACCCAGCTCTTTAATAATAAAAAAGTAACATGCAAAGCCCAATAGTGAGCCGGCTATCGCTAGATACAAAACAGACCATGGCGAACGTGTTCCCCAATCAAGGTACGGAAGCTGACCATCCATCACAAACCATGCTGCAATAAATAGCGGCACCGATAGTAATAAAGTGCCTA
>NZ_LWGG01001377.1:0-1250 GCF_001635365.1 Oleiphilus sp. HI0128
CTGCATGGAATGGAATTGGAGTGTCACTTGCACATCTAAAAGGACACGTCACAGAGTCATATTACGCTTACGAGAGAGGCTTCGAAGCCGGGATTGAGACAGGAGAGCTTGCTAGAGCAGGGGTGTGCTTATCTGCGAAATCAACGATCAAAGCGGTTGCGGGCTTTCCCATTGAAGAGTTACTAACAGAGTATGAGGAGGCGAAGGCCTTTGTCGAGAAAAAGTCTTTGCGTGTTCCTTTTCTGCCGATACTTGAAAACTCTTGGCAATCTTATCTTAAGCACGAATACTTGCTTGGCGACGAAAACTTCGAGGCGACCTCGTTAGCAATTATCAATGGTAGTTCTTTCAAAGCCTTTCTCATGTATTGCCGTTTTGAATACTTCTTCTGGGACGAAGCGGATTGCGAAACACTGGTTGCGCATTTGTTTGACGCGGTTGCAAGTTACGGGCTTTTCAAAAGCCATTTTATGATGGTTGACCTATATTGCCTTAGTAATCTTGCCTTTATTCGTGCTCAGAGAGAGGGCTTTGTAGGCGCTAGTCATCAAGCATTCAAAAAATTGGAGAAAGTATCAAACGAGCTCAAGCACATTCTTCAGCTTCGAGCCGATTTATATTCTCTTAATCATGAGCATAAAATTGCTTTGGTAGAAGCAGAGCAGCTTGCCTTAGATGGCGCGCCTTTTGAACAAACGGCAAAGCGTTATAAACAGGCCATAAAGGAAGCCGAGGAAAACGGCTTTAGACAATATGCCGGTTTATCAAACGAATTCTTTGGACGCTACTTAATAGATATTGGTTTTGAATCCCTTGCCGATGTTCCAATTAAACGGGCACATAGCTGGTACAAGAGTTGGGGGAATAAAGCCAAAATTGATAGGCTATTAGCATGTTATCCTGAGCTGGCTATAAGTGAGAAACGTGATAAAACAGTGCCAGCCACATTTAGTAATTCGTCAAATGTTACGCTGACTCAGCAGTTTTCAACTGGCTTATCCGCGACCAGTTCAGTCAGGTCGGGAGAGGCTTTGGATTTTCAGTCAATCATAAAGTCAATGCAGACCCTGTCGGGGGAGTTGGATTTACACAACCTCATTGAAAGCATGATGAAAGTAATTCTTGAAAATGCAGGTGCACATATTGGGGTCTTGGTTGTACAGAGCCTGAAGGGCCAAAGGTAGAAGNTCAAGNCGATTTACCAAACGATCAGGCTTCCTATTTAATGCATATACCTCTGGAAAAGTCCG
>NZ_LWGG01001378.1:0-1443 GCF_001635365.1 Oleiphilus sp. HI0128
TGAATAAAGAGCAGTTTAGTGACGCGGTGTTAGTTTATAAGAACTATATTGCCAGGCAGCCACTGAGTTTGTGGTCGCCAAAATATCAAATGCAGATCATCACTGTGCTGGTTCACGCAGGCTTTAAGAAAGATATCTACCCCGAGAAAGTGCGATTTGTTGAGACTTATGGCTTAGGCAGTGAATTTTGGCAAACGCATGCTCCGAAGCCAGAGCCTGAAGGTGCTACCGACTCGCTGGGCTATACAAAAGAACAGCTGGAGCCACTGTTAAAAGAGTTAGCTGATCGCCATTACGTTAAAGCCGGCCAGTTACGCAAGGCTGCTAAGAAACGTTCTGCCAGCAAGCAAAAAACGCTCGATGAATATACGCTTTCTGCTCGATATAACCGTGCCTTTACCGAGACCTTTCCCAATCATTCAGACTTGCCAGAGCGCCTAGTATTATTGGCTGAGAGCGAGACACAACTGTCACATTTTCCAGAAGCGATCTCGGCTTTCGAAAGAGCTGGTTATGAGTTCTCAGAATTTTCTGGTCGTAGTGATGCGGCTTACGCTTCCGTGCTGCTCTATGATGATTACTTAAAGAGCATCAAAGCCTTGCCAAAAGATAAGCTGCCAACAGAGCAAGAGGCAAGGCAAGCTCTTCTGGAAAGCTTAAGTATTAAGCGGGAGCAGGCTCAAATGCGTTTTGTTGATATTCACAAGCAAGACAATAGAGCGGTTCCGGTTTTGTACCTCGTGAGCTCTGAGTATTTTGACAGGAAAGATTATCAGGGGGCATTACCTTTGGCTCAGCGCCTGATTGACTGGCCGACTTCGTTTGAAGGTGCGCCCAAGCTTGATAAACAAACCTTATTAGAAAGTAGTTTGATTAAAGCGCACAGTTTGTATGCTTTAAATGACTTTGTTCTGTCAGAAGGTGCGTATCAAGAGGTATTGACCCAAATGCCTGCAAAGGACAAGCGCCGGGCTGCAACAATTGAAAGCCTGGCTGCGAGTGTCTTTAAGCAGGCAGAGGCGAAGTTGGCAGATGGGCAGACTTTGCTAGCCGTTGACGAGTTTCTTCGCGTGGGGCTTGTTGCTCCGACTTCCACCCTCAGAGCCAGCGCAGAATATGATGCCGCAGGTTATTTGATTGAATTAAAAGAATGGCATCGTGCTATCGACGTTATTTCAGACTTCAGAAAGCGTTACCCAAAGCATAATTTACTCGATACGCTGCCTGCTAAAATGGCTTTGGCTTATCGTGAAACCGAACAGTGGGAAGCAGCGGCCGGAGAATTGCGTATTATGCGTAAGCTGGCAAAAACCGAGCAGGAAAAGCAGGATATTCAGTTTATCGTAGCGGAGCTATACGATAAGGCTGACAACAAGAAAGAGGCGATACTCAGTTACCGGCTTTATGCGAATACCTATGCCGAGCCAGCTGATGTCTATATGG
>NZ_LWGG01001379.1:0-633 GCF_001635365.1 Oleiphilus sp. HI0128
TAAGCCAATTGGCTTTTCCTTGCTCGTCTTCAAATAGCGATATTTTTGCACTATCGAGAAGCAGGGTGTGAACGCTGGGTGAACCCTTGAGTAAAGAAAATAGGTCTACCTGCGCCAGTATTCTCTTAATAGATGCAAACGCTTGTCCATGCTGATCACTGATTTGCATATCGTTGATATCAATGCCGAGTGGGTACAAAGACCAGGTTAGGGACCCGTCTATCGATAAGTTTATTCCGGCTTGTTCTATAGCTTGCTGCTCAATCGTAGGTTTGAAGCGATTTGCATCTTGAAACTGAATGAACAGCGCGATACCTAGCACTGCTAATAAGGGCAGTCCGATAACCAAAAGTAAGCTGAATTTAAGAAATTTGTTCATTGCTGTATATGGCCCTTAATGAGTCGGTTTCTTGTTCAAGGTATCGTGGCTTTTTATCTTTGAAGTGTTTATTATTGCTGGTCTGCAGGATTATGTCATTGAAGCTTTTCGAATTTCTAATCGGAACGCTCATTAATAGGCTTGCCCGCACAGAAATACACCCTGAGAAAACCACCAGTGATAATAATAGTGAGGTAGGAAATGACCGTTAAAGTAAGTATTGATATTGATCGCGAGTTTACCGTTAAAGCCGA
>NZ_LWGG01001380.1:0-1155 GCF_001635365.1 Oleiphilus sp. HI0128
ATTTTTCGAGAGTTGTGGCAGAGAAAGTTTTTATGCTTGTTTGGGTTCACTGTCGTGAGCTTTGCAGTATTGGTGACTGGGATTTTCTGGCCTTCAAAGTTTGAAACATCCGCCACAATCTTTGCCGATAACCAGAATATACTAAAGCCACTTTTAGCGACTCAGGCTGCGCAATCTAAGGTCCAGAACCATACGAAGGTTGTACGAGATATGATCCAGTCTCCTCGGATCCTAAAGACAGTGGTTGAAAATGTTTATGGGATCGACAGCTTTGAATCTGCAGAGGAGCTGGGGCAGCAGATAAATAGTCTGCGTTCTAAAGTTCAAGTTAGAGGTCTGGGGGCTGGTTACATTAAAGTAGCCTATTCAGATTCAACGGCTGATGACGCTTACAGGGTGATAAATGAGGTTGTAGATGTTTTTATTCGTGCAAGTACGGATGAGCAGCGTACGGAAAGTCGCGAAGCTTTTTTGTTTATCGATAACCAGGTAAAGCAGTATAAAGATCAACTATTGCTGGCAGAAGAGCGCTTGAAGAACTTCAGGTCTCAGAATTTTGATGGTCGTGACGGTGATGTGGATTCAAGTATTAGTCGTATTCGCTCGCAAATAGAAGAGCTAAAAATAAGTATCGACGAAGATGAGACATCCATTGTAGCGGTTCAAAGGCAATTAAGTAACGAGTCCGAGTTTTCTTCCCAGAAATATAAAGCAGACGTGTATGGTGAACGCCTTAAATCACTAGAGGCAAGCCGTAATAATTTGTTGTTAACCTATACTGAAGATTACCCTGATGTAGTAAGTTTAACTTATCAGATCGAAGATATTCGTGATGCTATGAGGCAAGCCGATGCGAATAAGAACTCAGATAATGATAATTCGGGAGCTGGTAACGAGCAGGAAGCAGTATTAAACCCATTATATCAAGAGCTTCGAAGTAGCTTGTCGAACGCTATTACCCGAAAGCAGACGAAAGAAAAACGCTTAAGTGCGTTACGGGGCTTGATGGATAAAGAGTTTGACCGGCGCAAACGTATTGCAGAAAGAGGAGCGGAAGAGGCAGAGCTTACTCGAGACTATACAGTGACTAAGCGTATCTATGAAGATATGCTTGAGAGAAAAGAGAAGGCTCGTTTATCAATGACATTGAACGTT
>NZ_LWGG01001381.1:0-1012 GCF_001635365.1 Oleiphilus sp. HI0128
GGCGGCACTACCTTTCTTAATGAATGGTATGCAGTCGATTTGGTGAAAAACCAAAAAGGTGCAGTGGTTGGTGTCATTGCTATCTGTATTGAAACAGGTGAGCGTGTATACGTTAAGGCTAAGGCAACTGTTATGGCGACGGGTGGTGCTGGTCGTATTTATCAGTCGACTACTAACGCTTTGATTAATACTGGTGACGGTATGGGGATGGCGCTTCGCGCTGGCTTCCCAGCGCAGGATATGGAAATGTGGCAGTTCCACCCAACAGGTATCGCTGGAGCGGGTACACTGGTAACAGAAGGTTGTCGTGGTGAAGGTGGTTACCTGATCAATGGCGAAGGCGAACGTTTCATGGAACGTTACGCACCTAACGCTAAAGATCTTGCTGGTCGTGACGTTGTTGCGCGTTCAATGGTTATGGAAATACTAGAAGGCCGTGGTTGTGGTCCAAATAAAGATCACGTTATGTTGAAGTTGGACCATTTGGGTGAAGAAACCTTGAATGCCAAGCTTCCAGGTATTCTTGAATTGTCACGTACATTTGCTCACGTTGATCCGGTTAAGGTACCAATTCCGGTTGTACCAACTTGTCACTATATGATGGGTGGTATTCCGACTAATATCGGTGGTCAGGCACTAACGCAGGATGCTGAAGGTAACGATCACGTTATCGAAGGTCTATATGCTTGTGGTGAAGCTGCTTGTGTATCAGTTCATGGTGCAAATCGTCTTGGTGGTAACTCGCTACTTGATTTGGTTGTATTTGGTCGTGCTGCCGGTTTGCAGATTGAGAAATCTTTGCGCGAAGGTTTTGCAACTGATGATGCAACAGAGGCTGATATCGAAGCCGCATTAAGTCGTTTGGATCGTTTGGATAATACGACTGGCGGTGAAAGTGTTGCTAAGGTTCGAGAAGATTTGCAAAGCACGATGCAGCTTTACTTTGGCGTTTTCCGTGAAGGTGAGACCATGCAGAAAGGTCTTAAGATGCTCGACGAAATAGGTGAGAGAG
>NZ_LWGG01001382.1:0-4902 GCF_001635365.1 Oleiphilus sp. HI0128
ACTCAATCCCAGGTCACTGTCGTTCATAAGCTTTACTGCTTCTTCATCGGAGCTAACAGCCATTATCCCCACAACTGGACCAAAGGTCTCATCACGCATTACTGACATCGAGTGATCAACATTCGTCAGCACTTGAGGTGCTAGATAGGCCGTACCATTCTGATCAAGAGGGAAATTTGTGACATCGATATTGGCTTTGGCACCTGAATCAATTGCGCCTTGAATCTGTTTGCGTATTCTTGCTGCCGCCGAAGCATTGACTACCGGACCAAGCGTCGTTGCCTGATCATTTGAGCAACCCAGGACATACTCCCGAGTAAGCTCTACAAAGCGCTCGACATACGCACTATAAATTGACTGATGAACATAAATCCGTTCGAGCCCACAACACGACTGACCGGAATTAAAGAAAGCACCATCTACAGTTGATTCAACAGCATATTCAAGGTCAGCATCACTACGAATATAGGCCGGATCCTTGCCCCCTAACTCAAGCGTTAGGTTAATAAACCTACCTGCACATGCTTTTTCAATATCTTTACCGGCCTCGACAGAACCAGTAAAGGTCACAGCCTTTATGGAAGGTTGCTCCAGCATAGTCTTGGCTGTGTCATGACTCATATGAAGGCATTGTAATACGCCCTGAGGAAGACCCGCGTCGGCAAAAGCCTCTACAATACGTTCACCGCACAAAGGTGTTTGGGCTGAATGCTTTAGGATCACCGAGTTACCAGCTAATAAAGCTGGAATAATAGAGTTGATCGGTGTGTGTAGAGGGTAATTCCATGGTGCTAGAACTGCTACCGTTCCAACCGGACACTTTTTAATGAAGCGCTTAAACCCAGGCTTATCGTCAACCTCGTTTGACGCAAGGCATCGATCAGATATTGAGATCATATGACGGGCGCGTGCTGCAAAACTGGAAACTTCGCCTTCTGCATATCGTATCGGTCGTCCCATTTGCCAACATAGCTCTTCAGCTATAAGCTCTTTTTTTTCTTCAAAGCACTCTACAGCTAACGAACAAATGTGCTTCTTTTTTTCCAAGGGTACCAAAGCCCAGTCATCTTGCGCTTTATCTGCAAGCAGCACCGCTTCAAGCATCTGCTCTTCGCCAACCAACTCTCTTTGAACATATAGAGAGCCATCAATTGGCGAATAGGTTTTCAGTTTTCTAGCCATAATATGTCTTCTAGTTAAATAATCTCGAAATACCGGTCCATTTCCCAGTCACTAATGTGCTTGCGAAACTCTCGCTCTTCCCATTCTCGGCTCGATGCAAAATGCTCTACAAAGGCATCGCCAAATAGGCCTCTCGCCTCTTTAGACTCCTTTAGAGCTTGCGCCGCCTCCCAAAGTGTTGCAGGAAGTTTTAATGCGCTGGGATGCGTTTGTGAATACGCATCACCAACAACCATTGGTGTCGGTTCAAGTTTGTGCTCGATACCATACAAACCTGAAGCAAGCGCCGCTGCCAAGGTTAGATACGGGTTACCATCTGCCGAGCCTAAACGATACTCGACTCTCTGCGACTTCGCTGAACCAGGTATAACGCGCAGCGAGCAAGTACGATTCTCAACGCCCCATGTAGCATCGGTTGGCGCCCAAAAGCCTGGAATTAGTCGCGTATAACTATTAACCGTTGGCGCAATCAATGACAAGAACTTTGGCATCAATAACTGCTGACCCGCAACGAAATGCCTTTGAGTATCACTCATCGAATAATCTTTACTTTGATCAAAAAAGACTGACTCATTTGTCTTCGCATCGTTTAAGGAAATATGAATATGGCCGCTTTGGCCTGGGTAGTCGGCCGACCACTTAGCCATAAAGGTGGCCATCAATTCATTTTTTTGGGCCAATACTTTAATGAAAGTTTTAAATAGCGACGCTTTATCGGCGGCATTTTGTGCGGTATCAACAGCTATCGCAGCCTCAAGAACACCTGGCCCGGTTTCTGTATGTAGACCTTCAATCGGAAAATCCATTTCCTCCGCAAGCCCAAGGATTTGTGCATATAAGTCGTGATGAACGCTTCCCCTTAAAACAGAGTAACCAAAGTTATCCGGCGTAAAAGGCTCAAGGTTTCGAAAGCCTTTTTCTCTTACGCTTTTTGGGGTTTCGTTAAATAGAAAGAATTCATACTCTAGCGCTGCATTGGCAGAAAAGCCCATTGAGTCTGCTTTTTGTAATATCCTATTCAAAAGATTGCGCGGACAGAGCACTGCCGCGGCACCTACGAATTCACAAATAAAAAGTAAAGTACCTTGCTCAAAAGGAATCTCCCTACAGCTTTCGGGAATAATTCGTACAGAGGCATCTGGGTAGGCTGTATGCCAGCCAGTGTAACTGACATTGTCGTATAACTGATCTTTCGAGTCCCAGCCCAAAACAACATCGCAAAAACCAAAACCCTTGTCGAGCCCAGCAAAGAACTTATCTTTGCTCATATATTTACCGCGCATCACGCCGTCTATATCGAAAAGACCAACTTTGACATGCTTTATTCCACGAAGATTTACAATATGCTTCGCATCTTCAATCGTTTTTACAGATCTGGCTTCCATCATATTATCCAAATATTTTTATTTTATAATCGCATCTAGCCTTAAGTTTAGGTTAGAAATGTTACATGCGCATAAAACTGCGGTGCATTAATAAAAACTAAGAGGAAATTACTAACAATGCGAGATAAGTGGGAGCTCGCTAAGCAATTAGAAATCGCTAGAATTGGGCTTCTATTTTAAAGGTGCTGCTAAGTTTTGAATCAGGATAAACTGGGTCATTTGAGCCGCTTTTGCTGGCATAGCTAAGCGCAAGAGATAACTGAACATAGTCATTAAAGTCATACTCAGATGCCAGATTCAACACAAATAGCTCAGAGACAGTAGACCAAGCCCCAAGCACACTCAAGCCGAGCACATCATTAAAGTACTCCTTGCTCCATGAAACATTCCAGATCTCGTTATAGATGGTACGATTCGTATCTTGCTCTAGACTTTTAAAACGCCATACACCAGCATTCACTTGATGATTAGCGGCACTTAGATATTCAAAACCTAGCGCAATTTCAAGCCTGTTTTCTAAGTTTTCAGGCCGACCACTCAGCGCATATACTGAAGAGAGTTGATTTGTTTTATAGGCCAAATCAAGCTCGTACATAATGCTTCCCTGATTGATACCCAGCGAAAGCCCATAGAGTTCGTAACGCTGACTATAAGGTGTGCTTTGAAAAGTATTCTTATCGATTAGTATGGAGAAATGATTAGCATACAGGCGGGCATAGCTTAACGAGAGATCAAAAGCCTGCTTAGCCAAACTTAAACGCCCTCCCCATTCGTCGCCCATCCCTGATCTGGCAATACGTTCTAATTCGCTTTCGAAATGAGAGAAACGATTCAACAGAGCATCTTCTTGATAGAACAGCTCAGCTGTAAGATCGTTTTGATAGCAGCGAAAAAGAGCCATCTCTGACGAGAGTCTGATATCACTAAAATCAGTCAATAAGGGTTTAGTGAAGTCAACTGGTGATATGACATCAAGCGCATTAGCACCCTCTACTCGCCCCCAGAACAAGGTTTGACGTCCAAGCTTTGCAACGCAATCCGAAAAACTTACCTGCAACCAGGCTTCATTTAACTCTCTATTCGTATAGGACTCTCCATAGTCACGAGATAGATTCTCTGGAGAGAAAAAGTGTGTTACCTCATAATCTATACGTGCATACGCACCCGACCAAAGGGGTGTATCCAGCTCAAGCCTCATACCAATATTTGACTGTTCAACATGCCGACCGTATGCCAATTCACGCGTGACAGACACGCTAAATATATCTATGAGCATAGCTGAAGACGAACCTGGCCTTTCGTGAGAGTCTTCGCCTAGTTCGAATTCATCGCTAAGTAACAGTGATTCTTCAGCAAGTAAGCTAGTATCATCGTAGACCTCATCCTGCTCTAGTAAGTCTTCACATATAGCAAGGCCACAATATGAGAGCAAATAAGTGACTAGTAGGAATCTAAGCATTAGTGTAACTATCACTTAAAGTGCTTTCTCAGTTTCGACAAATGCTGTTCACGGAAGGCAAAATCGTTGAGGCTACGCTGGGTCAAAAACGCTTCATCTAGCGCAACGCCAAGAACAACTTGTTCATTTACGATGGTTGATAAGCGCTTAGATTGCAGATTAAAGACCGTAATTTCACGCGCTAGCCACTTCCCGGACAGCTTCTCGTATTTTTTCATCAGAGTGCGTTTGTAAAGCTTGCCATGCTTGTCGTAACCTTGCACTTTAAGCGCTACAAATTTTTCTTTATCAATCCATAGAAGTAGCTTGCTATAGTTAGTCTTTCTTAGACGCACAGGCTTTGGTTTCGCTTCTATAACCCAAACTTGAGTTTGACCGTACTTTCCTTCTTGCAAAATCTTGTAGTCATATTCATCAGTTTTGCCACTTTCCATATCTTCTGTTGTAAACTCAGAACCAAAGAAAGCGACTGGTTCTTGATCATCAGATGAGCCACTCACCATTCGTTTCACCTTCCCCAAGGCAGACAGGTATAACCAAGACTCGGTATCTCTTGAATCATCTTCGTAGCTATATGTCAGCATGCCCACACCTTTTTCGCGGGCGGGTTCTAGAATGATAGAGATAGCTTTGCTGTCTTTTTTATTAACGCCAGCCTGAATGCTGTAGGATTCAAATCGTTTGATTCGTTTTGACTCGGTGCACGACACTTTCTTGCTCTTGATTTGAAAAGGACAAGAAGAAAGTGTCGATAGACTTAAGTTCATATCAGCCGTTTCTCGCTGAACTACATCCACTTTTTCCATAATACTTTTCGCATCATTAGCAGCTTGAGACAGTGTGCTAAATGCAATTAGTATCACCAAGGCCGAGACC
>NZ_LWGG01001383.1:0-891 GCF_001635365.1 Oleiphilus sp. HI0128
AACAAAATAACGAAAGTGTTCTCTAAGGTTTTTCTAACAGGCGCTAACATCAAGTGGTCTTCAAGCGCGACACCGATGCTATATCGACTACCAGGAATAGGCTGGTGAGCCTCCCCTCCTAGATCAAGCGCCCTCATTCCGGCATTCCCCGTGATCATCTCGTTACCAAGAGCGTTTAATTTAGGGTTATGTTCATTTAGGATAGAGTACTTACTGACGGCCTTTTCACCCTGCTCATTTAAGACAAAGTCGCCTTGATCATCACGTAATAGTTGAATGATCTTATTTTCGTCCCAGTGATACCAGTAAGTTCCGTCATTCGCAACCAGCATCACCTTGGCACTTCCCTGGACACCAGAAAAACTTTCTTTAACCAAGGTTTGAACCCGATCATGGATATATTCCCAGGGAATACTCAGCCCCAACATCCCCCTTACTATCTTACCTTTATCCTGAATAGGAGCCGCAATAACAATCTGCTTAACCCCCGTCGTAAAGGAGATCATCGGGTTAGAAATATAGGCTTCAGGCGAATCAGGATCTTCAGGGTGAATACTCACCTGCCAATAGTCGCGAGAGCGAATATTTTTAGGCTTCGAGTCTGGTTATTTATCATCAAAGGTTCGAATCCCTCCTTGTAGCAGATTCGCACCAGAAGTGTTATAGAAATGTCCGTTGGGTAAACCAATAATGAACTTCTCAAACTTAGGTTTCAGGAAGGTCAATTCACGCTTTAGATAAGGCATGAAGGTTTCGAACTAAAGGCCAGAAAGCTCTGCAGAACGAGCGTATTCCTGCACCAATGACTCACCATGGTCAAACTCAAACTGAAGACCATTAGCAACGAGCATTAAGCTCTTCTGCGCAATTTCTACGGTAGACTCAGTAACT
>NZ_LWGG01001384.1:0-1378 GCF_001635365.1 Oleiphilus sp. HI0128
TACAAAATTAGACAACACTCGGAACTAAAGCCAGCCCTTTCTTCAGCTTTCACAGGCAAAGTGTTTAGCCTTGATAACACTTTTGATACTCTTCATTAGCAGACTCCAACGAAAAGTTCTCAATCATATGCTCCCTTGCTTTTTCACCCAAGCTTCGACGCAACTCATCATCTTCACATAATTGTGTAATAAGTTTTGTCAGGTTCTCAACATCAGCATACTCATATAAAAAGCCGGTTTGATCATCCAATACTAACTTAGGGCTATCCCCCACATTTGTCGCTATCACGGGTATTCTTCTCGCCATAGCTTCCATAATGGCCAAAGAAAGCCCTTCCTGCTCAGAGCAAACCGCCAAGACATCGAAAGAGCCGTACACCTTATCTCTATCAAGCTCCATCCCGTGAAATATACACTGCCCATCGTTCAAAGCCTCTAAAGCCAAAGCTTCTAACTTGCTGCGTTCAGGACCATCACCAAAGAAGTGGATTTCTATCTTTTCTCTCAATGTAGCATCCAACCGACTAACCGCATTGATCAGGCCTTTCTGCCCTTTCAATGCCACCATGCGCCCCACAGAACCTATACGAAGCTTCGTTGACTCGATGTTAGCCACTTGCAGTGGTACAAACACACCATTGCTAATCGTCACAAGTTTTGACTCTTTCCAACCGTGCGTATTGTAGAAAGCCTTCTTCCCTGCATCAGAGACAAAAGTCACCCAAGATACAAACAAGTTGGCGAAACGATGAATTAAACGCCACTTCTTACTCGCCAAAGGAGCGATTCCATGCCTTGTATAAACTATTCGAACCCCCAACAAAAATAGAAAAGGCAATAGAGGAACAAAAAAGCGTAAACCAAATGGACTATGGATATGCAATACGCTTTTGGAAGACTTTGTACGGAAATAGTGCCATACCGCCTTGTAGTCACGAAAACGGTCACCTGAAGATAAAATACAATTCAGGGATTGCTTTGATGCTTCGGTATCTAATGCACACTCTTCGGAAGAGCAGGAAAATACCTCAACATGATCACCGGCTTGTTCTTGTACCGCCGATAAGTCCAATACAAAGCGTTCAGCACCACCAACCTTAAGGCTAGAAAGAACATGTAGAACCCTTGCGCCACCGTTTACTGCCATATAATGTGAATCCTTCGCTCATGTCTTGATAATTTCACTTTACTCTATCGTAGAATCGAGTATAAAACTATTCTGAATTATTATTGTTACATTGCTTACTTGGGTCGACTATGGAAAATCTAGCTCAAAAACCAGTTACTATTGTTATTTCACCTAGGGACAGATACACCGGCTTAGAAAAGTGTATCGAAAACGTCTACCAGTTTACCGATTCAAAACTGTTCAACCTAA
>NZ_LWGG01001385.1:0-764 GCF_001635365.1 Oleiphilus sp. HI0128
GAAGGTTATCTGGGTGACTCCTAAGGGTGCTCAGGGTAATCGAGCAGCGGGCATCGGTGTTCAGTTTAACGAAGAAGATGCTACTGCCAAAAACAAGATTGAAACCTACCTGGCAGGCTCTTTAAGCTCAGATCGTCCTACACATAGTATGTAATAATAGGGGGGTGCCCCAATTTCTTGATACGATTCTTCAAGTGAGTCGCATAGATACGCATTTTTAGTTAGTATGTGCGGCTTTATCGTTGTAACAAGAGCGCGCTTGATTTTCATGTTTATTGACTCCCACTGCCACCTTGATCGTCTGAAATTAGCTCCATATGAAGGCGACTTGTCGCTTGCAATTTCAGCTGCCAAAGAAAACCTTGTAGACAAATTGCTTTGTGTCGCAATTGACCTGGAGCATATTGAAGAAGTGCTTCAGATTGCAGCTAAATTTCCCGATGTCTATGCTTCGGTTGGCGTGCACCCAGGTAGTACCGATTGTGAAGAGCCCACTATTGAACGCCTATTATCGCTTGCTGAGCGTGAAAAAGTCATTGCGATTGGAGAGTCGGGGCTGGATTACTATTATGGCCTGGAGCATAAAGATCTTCAGCTGGAAAGATTCAAGCGTCATTTAATTGCCAGTAAAGAATGTCGAAAACCAATTATTGTTCATACTAGAGATGCGAAGGAAGATACGCTAAACCTCATTGGCCAATACTCAGCCCCTGATGTCGCGGGAGTGCTGCATTGTTTTACTGAAGATTGGGATATGGCCTCCA
>NZ_LWGG01001386.1:0-660 GCF_001635365.1 Oleiphilus sp. HI0128
GCTAGTCCGACTAACAAAATGAATGAGAAGCAGAGAGCTAAAAAAGCCCGTATTACCAAATCCAGAGAATTTGGTAACCGCCGTGGTAAAAACTCAACACGTAAGAGTAAAGGAAAGGGCAGTACTTCTCGTTAATTGATTTTAACGAGGGCTTGCCTAGGTGTTTAGCTTTCTATGACTGAACTGCATCCCCCTAAAGAAGATATTTGCCCCAGATGTGGCAAAGCAAACCTATGCTTGAATGTCATTAAAAAAGACCTTTCAACGGGGGCTATGATACCACCTAATACTGTTAGTATTCGGGAAGAGCCTTGTTGGTGCGCCTCCGTTAACTTGAACTCTAATCAACGTGCTGAAGCATCAAAATTTGGTAATGGTTTATGTTGTTTGTGCGCAAGCTGCATTGCTGAAATTCAAGCGATATAGCTGCCCTATTACCACTTTAAAAAAAGAAAAAGCCTATTTCCCCCTGTATGTGATCTCGTAAATATTTGTTACTTTCCCTTCACAGAGCCTTTTAAGTCGCTTTATACTCGAACTGTAGTGTGCAAAAAATAAACAGTTTTTGCATCACACCAAAATTTATATTTGCGCGTTCCCTCTATCGACGCGAGGTTACCACCTCTTACGACTTGTTTGAGTAGTCGTGGTCATAAGCCA
>NZ_LWGG01001387.1:0-741 GCF_001635365.1 Oleiphilus sp. HI0128
TACCTTGATTCATGAACGTTGGGTGATGTCTGCTTCGCGTTGTTTCTATGAAGAGCCTGCTGAAGCAATTTCCGTCTATGTTGGAGATTATGATATCTCACGAATTGAAGAAACTGAGCGGCGTATTGGGGTGATTAGTCGCGTGGAGTCAGGTCGAGATTTGATGTTGCTTGAGTTGGCCGATGCGGTTGATGTGAGTGTTTATCCACCTCTTGAATTAGTTAGCTCAGCCATGTTTAAAGGTGTCGAAGCAGGTCATTTGCTAACAATTGTTGGATGGGGGGATCGTGATGGCAACCCCAATCTTATTTCTAGTGGGGGCGGTGAAGACACAATAAACGAAGACTTTCCAAGCGTATTGCATGAAGTGAATGTACCGTTGTTCAACCAGACCGAATGCAATAAAGCCTTCCTGAATGGCGATTTAGAAACGTCGTTGGGAGCTGACTTTTTACCAATATATGGTAATGCTATTGACGGTAAACATATTTGTGCAGGTTATATCGAAGAGACAGGTGATGGGCTTCAAGGTCTATGCGAAAAAGATAGTGGCGGCCCTTTATTATTTCAAACAGGTGGTGAATGGTTTCAAGCCGGCGTNGCAAGCATAGCTCCTTCTGTTTGTGGAAGTCTGGATTATCCAGATGTTTTTACCCGGGTTTCAGCGTTTAAAGAGTGGGTGGACAATATTATAAACCCTGTTGATTTGACCCCAGACAAGCTTTCTCTGCCTGAAAATGT
>NZ_LWGG01001388.1:0-944 GCF_001635365.1 Oleiphilus sp. HI0128
AGAGTAGCCTGTACCAAAGTCATCCAAAGAAGTATACACGCCCAATAACGAGACCTGATTCAATACATCCTTTGCTTTGTCCAAATCTTCAATAAACAGGCTTTCTGTCACCTCAATCATCAAAGTAAGCGCTTCTCCGTCATACCTTTCAACAAGCTGTTTAATCATAGGGACAAAGTCTTCATTAAGCAGTTGCCTCACCGAAACGTTAACCGATACTCTCAGTTTAAACGGCGCGTGCTGACTCTGTTTACAAGCGTCAAGACATTCGTCCAAAGCCGTTTTTAGTACGAACTCACCCAGTTCATGAATCACGCCCGCTGCTTCTGCTACCGAAATAAACTGATCGGGCGGAACAAAACCCAAAACATCACTCTGCCAGCGAACCAAAGCTTCGACACCTAATACCTTCTGGGATTGTGAGTCGACCTGAGGCTGATAGACGACACACATTTCACCCTTTTCTAACGCATTAAGAAGTTCTTTCTCAATATCAGCAGCACGCTTGGTTTTCTCTTCCATTCCCACGGAATAAAAACAGATATCGCTCTGTTTTTGCTTCGCTTCGTACATGGCCATGTCTGCCTTTCGCTGCAGCTCATCCAGAACCTTGCCATCAAAGGGACTGATTGCAACCCCGATTGAAGCCTTGATGGAAAACTCTAAATGCTCCAACGAAACTGGGTTTCGTAGCACCTCCAGGTAAGCCTTACACAACTTGTTTAACTCACCTTTATCACGCATACCCGTCAAGATAATAAACTCATCGCCTCCTTGTCTGATACACATACAATCTTGGAAGTGTTCAGTAGTTCTGCTCGCCACTTCACAAAGAATCTGGTCACCAACAGAGTGACCATGTAAGTCATTACTCGACTTAAAGTTATTCAGGTCAATATAGAGTAGAGAGAAGCCCTGAGCATACTTATTTGCCCAGGATTCGA
>NZ_LWGG01001389.1:0-1017 GCF_001635365.1 Oleiphilus sp. HI0128
TCAGCCCATCTTCGATAAACTCAAGTGAGCTTGAAACCCTATCGGCTGAGGACAAGGCGATTTTGCATTGCTCTGCGCTGCGAACAAGCTGATGTTGCTGCTGATTATTTCGCATTGAGATAAAGCGTTTGATCAAGTCTGGCTCAACACAATCGCGTAGTAGCTGTTCAATATCCAAGCCTGTATTAAGTTCATTAAACCGTGTCTGAGCCGATACATCGTTAGTGCTCACTGCGTCCCAGAAAAGCTGGGTGGGAACAGGAAGACCGCTTTTGGTTTTTGACAACATGCCCAGAAGTGGCATGAGGTGCTTTCCTGCCAGCTGAATATCAAGATCGTTCCCCCCTACTCGCTCACCGCTATGCCCTAGAAAATCTTTTGATCGATCGCTCTTATCTCGGTAAGAAGGCCCCATTCTAACCATGGCACAGTCGCTCGTTCCACCACCGATATCGACAACTAAAACCGTTTTATCTGCATCGAGTGAACGTTCAAAACTCAGGCCTGCGGCAATAGGCTCAAATAAAAACTCAACATCTTTAAAACCAGCACGTTTTGCTGAGGTTTGCAGAATTTCCAAGGCCTGACGGTTACTCTGCTCGGCGTCCAAACCTTGAAAGTTTACAGGGCGACCAATTACAGTATGCGATATCGTATCGCCAAGTGTCTGTTCCGCACGCGCTTTAATAGATTGCATCATTGCCGTAACGATATCTTCAAATAGAAAAACCGCTTCTGGACGAAGTCCGCTGGCACCCAGAAAAGACTTCGGGGACTTTACAAAGTAGCCTTCTCCCGGCCATTGTAAATACTCTTCAAAGGCTTCATGGCCGACATAGACTATTCTTTCGTCTGAACCAAAACCTTGCTCCCGACGAACATGTTGAGCACGAGCTAAGTGGTTACTGCGCAGGTCGATATAGTCTGACTTAAGCTCATCAGTGGCAATAGACAAGCCGACACTTTCACTAATCAGTTCCCGGTCTAAAGCATACAAAGTCGACGGCATAAAGCGCT
>NZ_LWGG01001390.1:0-885 GCF_001635365.1 Oleiphilus sp. HI0128
TAGCGACGGTTGCGCCCATTTCTTCATAGTCAAATTGAGTGCTTTCAACCGATGAACTTAATAGGTCTTCAATACCTGTGGATTCCGCAAGGCCAGTAGTTTCTACTTGTCTAACAATGTCATCAATAGTTGCTGCATCTTTATTTAGGATGGTGCTTACTTTGCGAATTTCACGGCGAGTGTAGAAATTGATAGTTAGCGGGTCAGTATCCACTAACAAGTTAAAGTTATGCATTTCATCAGAGCGATATGAGCTAAAACTTTTTTCACTTAGAGAGTCTTTTAGAAGTTTAGCGGTATCTCTGGTGTCGCTAATATCTCCGCTGTTAGCGGCGTTGATAAAGTCTTGTTCTATTGGTGAATTTTGATAGTCGAGAACGTCAGAGTTAAAAGACTCTCCGTAAAGCTGTCGCTGGCCACTATTTATTGCAAGATAGATCTTGTCGGGCTTATCGCCTCGGTTGAAGGCAATCAAAGCAGGGTTGTGAGCGGACGCGTTAAACTTTGAAGCTGAAGCAACACCGGTTCCGCCCATAGCCATGGAACGAGGGTCTAAAAATACTTTGTAGCCACTTAGTGCGGTTGAGCTATAAGCGAGACAAACTAAGCAAATGGCAAAGTTTGATAAGCTGAAGGTGGATCTGAAATTCATTATTTCCTTGTTCCTTGAGCGGGTCCTGACTAGTTAACTTATGCTGGCTAACGGTACGGTGACTGTACGTAGCTTGATCTGTAGAGGCAATTTTAACGGAAAGTCGAAAGTGACAACGACGGGCACGTCACGCTTTGTAACATAATGTCCAAATTCGTGGTAATTTTTTTGGCTTAACTGTGCTTATGTATTGAAGTCATTTAATGACTCTGTATTGCCGCCTAACAACCTTA
>NZ_LWGG01001391.1:0-746 GCF_001635365.1 Oleiphilus sp. HI0128
AGTAGGAGAACTGTACTGAGCACTAAAGCCAGAGGAGATGCCTTTAATAAATAACTGAGGCCTTCTAAAACCATGATTTTAACCACCCTTTCACCGATGAATAACCATTTTTACATGCTTGATATTCAGATGTATCTGGTTCACCCCAGACAGGAAGGTCTATAGCGCCCTTGCATCGTTCATCGGTGAGGTGAGCCGTGTTTTGATCAAACCAATGGTACTGGATGTTAGCAGGAGCTTCCATACTCAAGGGATATTGAGGGATGCGGCGAATAAAGTCGCTCCATAGCTGCAGGGCACCGCTGCTGCCGGTTAGGTGTGTTTCTTTATTGTCATCGCGGCCGAGCCAAAAGGTTGCTAGGTAATCTCCCGAGTAGCCTGAGAACCAACTATCCCGATTATCGTTAGTGGTGCCGGTTTTACCCGCAACCACCAGTTGCTCTGGTAGTTGTTTGTATGCAGAGCGCCCGGTGCCGGTTTGCATGGTCTTTACTAGTGCTTCTTGTAATAAATAAATCGCCTCGGGTGCAACTACTTGACTAAGCTTGAAAGGGTAGCGGGTTAAAGTTTCACCTTGTGCGTTGGTGACCTCGCGAATTCCTCTTAAGGGCATGTTGAAGCCATTACTGGCGATAGTTTGGTAGAGCTGCGTCACTTCAAGCGGTGACAATGATTGAGATCCTAGGAATAGAGAAGGGTAGGGCGTGAGCTCTCTTTTGACACCTAAACGCCTGAGCATGTCATGC
>NZ_LWGG01001392.1:0-706 GCF_001635365.1 Oleiphilus sp. HI0128
ACGTTAAATTCGCGGTCAAGTGCCGCCATTTTTTTTGCGTAATAAAAGACCAACACAACAAAGCTATACATCGAGCCCTGTTGAGCAAACCAGAAGCCCAATTTATAGCCGCCAATTTGAATCTGATTCAGTACATCGACCAGTAGGATTCCGCATACAAACGATACGACAAACCAAATGCATAACAGCTTTAGCATGAGTTTGATATTGTATTGCCAGTACGCAGATGCTTGCTCATTATTATTTTCTTGCATGACACATCTCCGCTTAGTTGAACCTTACATTTAAGGCTAAAGTAGACTGTCGGAGAATCACGATCTTTCGGTAAACCGTTACCCGATCGCAATTCTCCGACAGCCTCCAGGTCTTCTTTTATTTCCAGAAGCCAAGGCCAATCTAGCAAGTAATTTAGGAGAAGGGACCAAGACTTTGGTCTAAGTTACGACTAAAGTAGTAGACCTTACTATATGAAAAATGCGATACAGCACTGGTTTTTATTCACCGATAGTCAGCAAGCTGTATATACATAGCGAATACTCCAGAAATAATAATTAAATGAAGAGGTCATCGTGTCAGCCAGCATAGTGTTTACTGCCATCATCGCTTATACCGCTCTGTTATTCTGGGTTGCAAGACAAGGCGACCAAACACGCTTCTCTGAAGACTCCTGGTCTCGCCATCCTTATGTCTATGCCTTGGCCTTGGG
>NZ_LWGG01001393.1:0-9205 GCF_001635365.1 Oleiphilus sp. HI0128
TACTTTCCTTCATTCAAACCCAATAAACACACTAATGAAAACGGTACGCTGCGCATTGGCATCAGAGTACAAAAATTAATACGGCCAGAAAGAAATCGTTGCGAAACCTGCTCTTCTTCCAACACTTGCTTCACTTGCTGGGCAACGATGGAAAATGGCAAAGCTTTTTCATAGCCAGTAACTCTAAACTCATCACTTAAGGCTTCTAGCGCCTTTGCCATTGCCTGAGTAACACTTTCGTGCAAGGTATCCTGATCAAGCCATAAACGCCAGACATCTGCTATCGTAGCCAAAGCATCAAGGGGATGTTTTTCACCCGCTTGCATTGAGAGCGTTTGCTCAACAACGTCAATAAAGCGAACAAACTTACCCACCAATACCTGCTGATCTGAGCCGAACACCTCTTCCGGTATCACTTGTTCACCCGCAAAACTGGCGACAGGAACAGGCCCGAGAATATAGGCGCTTAGCAGGCGTTTAAGCGCTGCGAGCCAGGTTGTCTCGCCACCTGCGTCTTCTATATTTAATATCTTGTTACGATGCGTCTCAGAAAGCCCCCAACGAACATTCAAGACCTTGACCCAGTGATGAATACTAAGCAGCTCATCTTCATCAATGGAAAATCGCTGCCTGATTGCGGGAAAGTCCAAGCAATCTAATAGCTCGGCAGCCGTCATCCGACTTGACTCGAGTATCAATAGATTGCCAATACATTCCAATAAGGGTTGATGCCGATTCAAAGCCTGATCGGCAATAACATAGGGCAGGCTATGCGTTTGCCCATGGCGATCATAAACAAGGCGTGAAAAAACTGCCTCAATATAGGCGGCATAGTCTTCTATATCGGGCACCATCACAATAATATCGCGAGCATTTAAGCCGGGGTTTGCATCAAGCGTATTTAATAAGTAGTCGTGGAGAGCCTCAACCTCTCTTAAGTGGTTATGGCAACTTGCGAAGCGTATCGACTTATCGTCAGGATTCACACAATGGTGCTGGTTCTGCAGGTTCAAGATATCTGACTGAATTAAATTCAGCGCTGAATTATCTTCATCACCAAGATCATCGTAAAGCTCGGTGGCTAGATCAGCGAAAATTTCTTCTTGCATCAATAGCGACATATAATCGCGACCAAGCTTTCCCCATGACGCGAGCAAGGTGTTATGCTCAATAAAGTTTTCCGCTACCGTTTCAGCACTGACGCCCCGCGCAAGCAATGACTGATTAAGCAGGAGCTGCTGATACTCACTCATCACATCACCCCAGTAGTAGCGACAAGGGTTATTCACCACAACGTGTATATCAATGTGTTCAGCTAAAGCTTTGATAACAGCCAGCATTCTAGGAGGCAAGGCTGACAGGCCAAATACGAAGATTCGTTCGGGTAACTGAAGTTCCGCCCCTTTAGGTAGCGCTCTAATACAGGACTCCAGCCTGGTCAGCAGACTGGAACGATGCTGTCGTTGCGCCAAGGGCAAGTCAGGATAAACGCTACACCACAAGTCAGCCTGCCAAGCTTCCAATTCGGTAAATTGAGGACTACTGTAGTCTTTGGAATCCAGGCCGCTAGCAAGGCTCTTTATCGGCTTGCCTTGCTCCCATGCTTGCAACCATTCTGGGCGGTAGTTTTGATAGCCATCAAAAACGTCGGCTATGACACTCGCCATATCAAACACTAAAGACTGGGATAGCGCTTCATCGCCAGCGTTACCCAGCGCAGGCTCAGCACTCCCCTCATCAGTGTTTGGTGATAAGCTCTTGGCATAACGCCGTAAGCGCTGATATTCGGGCTGGGCAAGCTTACTCGGCAATTGTTCAAAAAGCTGCCACCTTAAATTCTGTTTCTCAAAGCCCTGTACTTGCAGAGGCTTCGGTAATAAGGCTTCAGCCAATTTCCAAATAAAAGACGCTGGCATGCTACATTCAACCATCGCAGAGATACCCAATTCTTCAGATATTTGCTGCTGAAGCCAGGTGCCCATACCGAAACTTTGAATAATCACCTTTTCCTGATCAAAGATTTTTTTCAGTGGTTCTCGTCTCATTATTTCAGCAATGATGAAAGCGAGGTTTTCAGTGCGATTCGAAGGGTAAAATTTAAGCATTAAATAATCAGTCAGATTTGAGAGTTGCGTGCGAAGAGCTAGCGCTATTTCTTTATTATCGTTGATACGTTAACTGAAATCATCAGGACTTTCACCTGCTTTTCGCGCTTATTTCAACTACGAGTCATCAACTTAATCGGCAAACTTAATGTAAGCTCTCAAGACATGAGCGGAAGTCCTTATTCATTGATATTATTGGATTTTTTGCTAACAAATAAAGTCGACGCCTGCATTGTTTTTTTGTATCATGAGAGTGTTTTTTGAACAGAGTCACATTTAAACCGTGAACAAAAAGCATTGCTTGTTTTCAACATTACAAATGAATATATTTCTTGCTGCGATATAAAAGTATCCAAGAATAATAGTTTTTAAAACATACAAATATAACGTCACCTGGCATGTTTTATTCACCGAATTAAACAGAGTCCAGTTAGGGGCCAAAAGCTTGCACGGTTCTAAAGGAAAGAAAAAACAAATCGGAACATGGTCCAAACTCGTGGCACTGTGCACCAAGTCCATGGGCGGATACTATCGCGCCAATGGCACTGTTGTTCGTGACCTGGCCAGCGATAAGGCGAGTGATGAAGCAGACGAGCCGATCTATGTTGAAACCGATGTTGCTTTTGCCAGCCTCAATGAGCGCACTCATGCTCGAATCAGGCACCAGGAAACCCTAAGACAAGCAAATATTGAAGCAATATTAGCAATTGCTTCCGGTCTACTAGGACAAAAAGTTACGGCTAAATCCGTAGATTCAGATTGGGCAAATATATTCTTTGACTACGCCCAGAATGTTAGTAGCAGCCCAATGCAAAGCCTCTGGGCCAGAGCTCTACTTTGTGAGCTAAAACGACCTCATTCAATCTCCAAGCGTAGCCTGAACTTTCTATACCATTGTGACGCTTGGGAAATTACTGCCTTTAAGAAGGTTTCCAACTATGCCTTTATCGGCCATAACGGTCACCCTTTTGTGTTTCGCGCCAACAACAGCTTAACGAAGGAAGATGATATATTTTCCGAGCTGCGCCTACTATCACACTGCGTCAATGCAGGTATGATTGCAAGAGACCCTAGTGAGCTACTAGTTGGCTACGAGTTTTATTACCGTAAAACGCGACATAGTGTTAGCCACGACTTTACCGCTCCCGGCCAAGGCGTCGGTTTCTATACCCAGGCATTCACCAAAACAGGTAGCGACTTACTCAAAATAATCGGTGGCTTAGACTCAATCCCAAGCAGTAACTTACAAAGAAGAGTCGTCTGGGAATACTTATCTGACTTTATCGATATTGAAGCGGCAACAGCTAATAGCAACAAAAGCAGCACCCTTAAAGAATCTATCGCCGGTTAAATCGCACGCTCCAAAATTATCAAAGAGTTAGTGAAGTACTTAAACTAAGCCCGAAACAAAAAAACCGACAATCAATGTCGGTTTTTTTATGGGTGAGAAAAGGAGCTTAACCCTGATCGCGCCCCTTACCTGCAGCGATACGTAAACGTAGAGCATTCAATTTAATGAAACCTTCAGCATCTTTCTGATCATATGAACCACCGTCATCTTCAAATGTAGCGATACTCTCATCAAACAAGGTTTCTTCAGATTTACGACCGACAACCACAACGTTACCCTTATAAAGCTTAACGCGAACAACACCGTTTACATAATGCTGTGTTTCATCTATCAAGGCTTGAAGCGCTTTACGCTCAGGGGACCACCAGTAACCGTTATAAACCAACTCCGCATACTTAGACATAATACTGTCTTTCAAATGCGCAGACTCTTTATCGAGAGTCAAAGATTCAATCGCACGGTGAGCCTTAAGCATAATCGTGCCCCCTGGCGTTTCATAGCAGCCTCGAGACTTCATACCTACATAGCGGTTTTCAACGATATCCAAACGGCCGACACCATTATCACCACCGACCTTATTCAAGGTCTCAAGCACGGTTGCCGGGCTCATCGCTTCACCATTGATCGCGGTGATATCGCCTTTCTCATATGTCAGTTCGATATAAGTCGGTGTATCTGGAGCGTTCTCAGGAGAAACAGACCAACGCCACATTTCTTCTTCAGGCTCATTCCAAGGATCTTCTAGCATATCGCCTTCATAAGAAATATGTAGCAAGTTTGCATCCATAGAATAAGGAGACTTACCTTTCTTCTTTTCAACTTCGATACCGTGTGTATCACAATAGGCTAACAAGCTTTCACGAGAGTTGAGATCCCATTCTCTCCAAGGTGCAATGACCTGAACACCCGGCTTAAGTGCATAGGCACCTAACTCAAAACGAATCTGGTCATTACCTTTACCGGTCGCACCGTGAGAGATAGCACAAGCACCTGTTTCATTAGCAATTTCGACCATTCGCTTGGCAATTAAAGGACGAGCAATAGACGTACCTAACAGGTACTCGCCTTCATAAATAGTATTTGCTCTGAACATCGGGAAAACATAGTCACGAACAAATTCTTCGCGCACGTCTTCAATATAGATTTCTTTAACACCCAATGCTTCTGCTTTGGAACGTGCAGGTTCAACTTCTTCACCTTGACCAAGGTCAGCTGTGTAGGTAACAACTTCACAGTTGTATGTTTCCTGTAACCATTTAACGATTACAGAGGTGTCTAGACCACCAGAATAAGCCAAGACAACTTTGTTAATTTCTGACATAGAAAGGCTCCAACTATCGAAGATGCAGACAAAACAAGCTGTCACTCTTCAGCCACAAACAGCTAAACGAGTGAAATCCTGTTCCGCTTAATAATATTCATTACGAAAAGGCGGCTATTCTACTTGCTGTTGGGCCACAAATACAAATATTGCCGAGATATTTACTGTATTACGCTTAATCTAGATCGCGAACCAGCCGAACGGTGCTACGTCTATTCAGTTTCTTATTCTTTTTGGTGTTATTTTTAGCCACCGGATAACGCTCACCATGGTAACGTGTACGGATAATATCGGCTTCCAGACCATTATTGATTAAGTAATCCCTAACGGCTTGCGCGCGTGCTTTAGATAAGCGCCGGTTATAAATTCTACGGCCAGTACTGTCTGTGTGACCATCAACATAAATAGCTGTCACACTCGAGTCATTTAAGACATAGAGAACCACCAAATCCAGTGACTTTATATCACGCTCGGTTAGATCTGACTTATCAGATTCAAAATGCACACGCGTTTTCTCGACCTGCCTAAAATTAACCGGCAACAAACCTGCTATACAATCAAGATAGCCATTATAGATTGACTTGAAATTAACACTATTAATTCTAACCCTGATTGAATCATCGCTGTACCAAGCTTTCCGGGTAAAAGTTGGCGTCATGCCTTCTAATAGGCCCTGCATCATATTAGTCGCTTTAGCTCTAGGCACACTTAAAGGCTGATCACTATCTACAACGTCGACATAACCCAGATCCTGAATTACCTTGCCCGGCTTCCAAGATGAAGCCTCAACCACTAACGCCGCTTTACCCGGTTTCATAGGGTTATTATTAGTCATCGTATAGAAGCGCAGGTTCTCTCCTGCTTCATGATAGAAGACACCCTTACCATAATAAGGAATATCATGAACCAGACTGCATTCGAATATAGAGGAAGACAGGTACCACTGACTCTGATCCAGCTCTGCGCTATAGGTTTTGGCATGGGCAAGGCTTGATAAGCAAGCTAACACGACTCCTAACATTAAGCCTCTTACAAAAGTACTACCGCGCTTCAAATCGGACACCTCACAAATTCTCTTACCATAATAAATCGGATCAGCTCTTTTTGTAGCAAGCCCCTAATAAGGTATTTTCCAAGTCACATAAAAACTGAAAACAAAACCTGGCAATTCTTTGCCCTATCATAACCTTGCTCTGATATACTGTCGCTACAACTTGGCCGACTTAGCCACGCAACGGAACAAATAAGGACAAACCGTGCCAAACCAATCTGAAAAATGCAATTCTCACGCCATATCCAATCGCTTTCGGGGCTTTCTTCCAGTCGTGATTGATGTTGAGACCGCTGGCTTTAACGCAAAAACCGACGCTCTACTAGAAATAGCCGCTGTTATTATCAGCATGAAGACCGATGGCGATCTCTACCTAAAAGAAACTGTACATTGCAATGTAGAGCCTTTTAGAGGAGCAAATCTTGAGGCTTCTGCGCTAGAATTTACCGGAATTGATCCGCACAGCCCTTTTCGTAATGCTCAACCCGAAAAGCTAGCCCTAGATAAAATATTCACACCTATTCGAAAAGCAGTGAAGGAAACTGGCTGTACACGAGCTGTACTTGTGGGTCATAACGCAACCTTTGACCACAACTTTGTCTTTGCCGCAGCAGAAAGAGCCAATATTAAGCGCAACCCTTTTCACCCCTTTTCGACATTTGATACAGCAACGCTGTCGGGTTTGGCATATGGCCAAACCGTTCTCGCAAAAGCCTGTGGAGCGGCAGGAATTGAATTTGATGGGAAAGCCGCTCATACCGCAAAGTATGATACGGAGAAGACAGCAGAACTATTCTGCAAGATAGTCAATAAGTGGCAACACCTCGGCGGCTGGCCCCTGTCCTCTTAAGCACTTTCTACTAAGATAAGCCAGACAGCAGCTGCGCGCTTCAGATATCGCCACCTAGGGTTTGTTCGTCTGGCTTTGTTTCCTGGGCCATACCAAACTAAACTTCGCTCCACCCATATCACTTCTGCCCAAGAAGGCTTGCCCCCCATGCCAATAAAGAATACGGCGTACAATTGACAAGCCTAGGCCATAACCCCCTGAAGCACGTGTGCGACTATCGTCCAAACGCGCAAACGGCGTAAAGACAGACTCCCAATCTTCCTCTGGAATACCAGGGCCATCGTCTTCAACATCTACACGACATGTCTCTGCATCAAAAGAGCAAACAACTTTTACCCTTCCTTGAGCATAGCGTGTCGCATTACCAACAAGGTTTTGAATCGAACGATGTATATAACGTGTTTCAACCTCTGACATTTTCCATACATCAGAGCCCTCTTTAAACTCAGAGAAAATACTCATATCTGGCTTAACAAGGCCTTGCTCGGAAACAACTTGATCAACAATTGCGCTAATATCAGCTTCCTGAAATGCCAAGATTGGCCCGCCCTGCTCAAGTCGAGCATAGGTCAATATCTCATCAATTAATTCGTCAAGCTCCTGAATATCGCCATCGATCCCCTTTACTTGCTTTTGCAATGCTTCCTCGGAGGGACAGTCTTCAATCATTTGTACACCAAAGCGTATTCTAGCAACAGGGGTTCTAAGCTCATGCGATACAGCATGGATCATTTCTTTCTGCACATACATCAGGCGCTGTATATGGTCGGCCATACTATTGAAAGCACCACCTAAGCGACTGATCGCATCTTCACTTCCCGCCCCGGATACACGAGCATCTAGCTCACCTCGCGAAATACGACTTGCCGCTGTTTCAATAGAGCGTAAACGGCGACTGAACCCCTCTACCAGGTAATAAACAAAGAGCATAAGCACTGCAACACACAGGGAAACCAGTGCAACGAACAAAATAAATGAAAAACCGGAGAACACTTCACCATACTCTAGACGAAGCAGTTCTCCGCTCTTCAAGCGCACATAACTAAATAAACCATCTTCATCAAGACCGTCATGAAAACCCTGTTTGGCAATATCATTTAATACTAACTGAGAACTTACCGAACTCGTCTCTTCCAATTTAGCAATCGAGACATTAAGCAGTGATTCAATGCTTTCAAGCTTGCTCAACTCCGTCGCATCAACCAGTAATTCGCTTACAAGAAGACGAAAAAGTGCTGAAAACTGCTTATCGCGCAAAGACTCAAAAACTAACAACTGCTCGCTAGAATTTTGCTGCTGGATAATCGCTCTAAGGTAGTCACCTTCCAGGGACACAAGCAGTCGTCCATACATCAAACGCTCTTGCTCTACCGCACTTAGACCTAATGATTCATAATCAGATAGGTAAGTATGTTCAGGCAGCTTTGAATGATCTTCACTGATTACACGGGATAGTTCGGTCATAGGAGTAACCAGCAAATCATGCCAGTAGTGCTCTTCCCTAACCTGATTAGAGACTTTAACCAGACCAAGACTAAAAAGGCCTAGCACAGTGATCACTGAAACTAGGCCAATAAAAATACGAATTAGAATTTTCTTCAAAACCAAAACTCTTTAAATAATTTGGCAAGCCGAGCTTGAGAGACTTATAAACTAAGCCTCTTTTACAAACAAATAGCCCTTGCTTCGAACTGTCTTGATCCTTCGTGGGTGAACCGGATCATCACCTATTTTCGGACGAATTCTAGAGACTCGAACATCAATCGAACGATCTTGACCATCATATTCGATACCGCGCAAGTTAGTAAAGATTTCTTCACGGCTCAGCACGTTACCTGCATTACTGGATAATAACCAAAGTAAGTCAAACTCTGCACTGGTTAAATCGATACTTTCATCGTCCAACCATGCCTCTCGCATTGAGCTATCAACAACCAGGTTGTTAAATACCAAGCGGGTCGCATCAGCTGCCTGACCTGACTCTGCACCAGCATCTGATGATTGGTCAACATGCTCATTAATCCGACGAAGTAAGGCGCGAATTCTTGCTAGCAGAACCCTAGGACGAACAGGCTTAGACATATAATCATCGGCCCCCATTTCCAAACCTAGTACCTGATCTAGATCGTCAGTTCGCGCAGTCAACATAAGAATCGGTCCATTATAATTAGGACGCACCTTACGACATATTGACAAGCCATCCTCACCTGGAAGCATCAGATCCAACACTACCAGATCAGGCTTTTCATTGACGATACGATCAACTGCATGAGAGCCATTACCTTCAACCGAAACGACAAGCCCATTACTCTCCAAGTATTCCTTGGTGAGATCAGCTAAACGCTCATCGTCTTCAACTATTAAAATTCGCCAAGCGTCGTTTTGTTGTTCAACTTCCATCTGTATTTTCTTATCTTAGTTCGTGATTTGGGATTGCATGGAGACCCGAAAGGTACTGATATTCCATACATTTTTCCGTTATGTAACAGTAAGTATATATGCAGCTTCAAAAAACACATGAAAAATT
>NZ_LWGG01001394.1:0-756 GCF_001635365.1 Oleiphilus sp. HI0128
TGTCTATACCGAAGATGAAGACAGCGTAGCCCCTGGCCTTCTAAATGGTTGGAACGAAAGTTTTGCCCTCGTATTGGGTAATGAAACCGATGGCAACGAACTATGGGAAGGCACGCTAAGGATGCTAGCTATTCATAGCCGTGCGTTAACACAAGAGCAAATCACCCAAAACTATAACTCCGGCGTAGGTGAGAAATTCTACATGCTATTTGGTGTATCTCATCTTGTGGATACCGATGACCCCGACACAGCCGATGACTTTATTTTCTTTGAAGCCAGCNAGTTTGATAGCTTTAGCTACTTATTCTCTGATGCACGCTTTGTCAGCCTTAACGACAATGTTGAACTAGACGACATCACTTTAAGAGGCATGAAGATCGCCATCAACGGGCAAGAAGTAAATGTTGGACAAGTCTACCAAAACCTAAACATTAGTTTGAACGACGAAGACTATGTAGCGGGTAACGGGCAAGTTTTATCTAACCTGGGAACCATCGTTCCTTTGGATAAAGCAGCCGATGAAGACGAGTTTTTCTTAAGCTTTACGGAGATTGGCAGCCGCTCGCGCGATGAAGAGGAAGACATTCCCCCAACGCCTGCTGAACCTGAAGACCTACCTGCTTCGTCAGAAATAGGGCTTCGCACTTTCGATGAAATCAATGCATCGATGTCTGTGATGACCGGTGTTGCCTCAACCGATAGCGATGTAAAAAGCACTTTTGATACGGTGAAACAACAGCTACCAACGATAGAGAA
>NZ_LWGG01001395.1:0-1165 GCF_001635365.1 Oleiphilus sp. HI0128
GACGCTAACGATCAACACATCATCAACATTGTTGACTGGCTTCTGCAATATGCTTTTGAGCAGCGCGCTAGCGATATTCACATTGAACCACGCCGGGAAATCTCACAAGTACGCTTTCGAATTGATGGTGTACTGCATAACGTCTATGAATTTCCCGCCAAAGTAGGCATCGCGGTTACCAGCCGCTTCAAGATTCTAGGTCGCCTCAATGTCGCCGAAAAAAGAAAACCACAAGATGGCCGAATAAAAACACGTAACAGCAATGAGAAGGAAATAGAGCTCCGTCTTTCAACCCTGCCTACCGCCTTTGGCGAAAAACTAGTAATGCGTGTTTTCGATCCGGAAGTCTTACAATGCTCATTCTCTGAGTTAGGCTTTTCTAGCGAAGATTTAAAACGCTGGAAGCAAATGACCGGTCAGCCAAATGGCATTATTCTCGTTACCGGCCCGACCGGTTCAGGAAAAACGACAACGCTCTATTCGACCTTGCGTGAACTCGCGACACCCGAAGTTAATGTCAGCACGATTGAAGATCCGATTGAAATGGTAGAACCTGCCTTCAATCAGATGCAGATCCAACAAAATATCGACCTGGATTTCGCCAGCGGCATTAAAGCCCTTATGCGACAAGACCCCGATATCATAATGATTGGTGAAATAAGAGACCTGGAAACAGCCGAGATGGCAATACAAGCTGCCCTGACAGGCCACCTGGTTATTTCGACACTGCATACTAATGACGCACCCAGCGCAATCACGCGATTAATGGAACTCGGCATCCCTCCATACCTAATAAAAGCAACGGTATTGGGCGTGATGGCCCAAAGGCTGGTTAGAACCCTTTGTACGTCCTGCAAGACACCTGTCGAGCTTGAAGAGGAAGACTGGAAAATGCTTACCAGACCTTGGAAAACACCTTTGCCTCAAAATGCGCAACAACCCGTCGGCTGCCAAGAATGTCGACAAACAGGCTATCGCGGTCGAGCAGGCGTTTATGAAATCATGCCCTTATCCGAAAGCTTAAAAGGGCACATACACGAAAGCGGTCAAGTAGCAGAGCTCAGAAAAGAAGCAATTAAAGAAGGGATGTATTCACTAAGGCTAAGCGGCGCAAATAAAATAGCAAATGGCTTAACAACCATTGATGAAGTGCTCAGAGTCACAC
>NZ_LWGG01001396.1:0-1054 GCF_001635365.1 Oleiphilus sp. HI0128
AAAGAAGGTAACCGTGAGCGTCTACAGGCCTATGAAGGTGTTGTTATCGCTAAGCGCAACCGTGGTCTTAACTCTTCTTTCACGGTTCGTAAGATTTCTTACGGTGTTGGTGTTGAGAGAACATTCCAGACTTTCAGTAAGCAGGTTGATAGCATCGAAGTTAAGCGTCGTGGTGATGTTCGTCAGGCTAAGTTGTACTACTTGCGTGAGCTAAGTGGTAAGGCTGCTCGAATTAAAGAGAAGTTGAGCTAAGTTTTAATACTGCTTAATTTATCTTTTAAAAAAGGCAAGTGGCTTTAGGGCGCTTGCCTTTTTTGCTTTCTCCTTGGTGGTGAATGGGTGATGACGTATACAGAGCGTTTTCTTGACACTTTGTGGCTAGAGAATGGGCTAAGTGACAATAGCTTGTCTGCTTACCGATCCGATTTAAAGCAATTTGCTTCGTGGCTCCATAAAAAGCGCACTTTAGAGCTACATCAGGCTGGCGAAAGTGATATCTATGATTATCTATCGGACTGCTTGGAAAGAGGGCTTAAGTCTTCGTCCAGTTCACGCTTATTATCCTGTTTAAGGCGCTTCTACCGCTTTCTAGTGCGCGAAAACATAATCGCCATAGACCCAACACTCAATATAGATAACCCCAAGTTGCCGCGTATGCTGCCCAGTTCTCTTACTGAAGCAGAGGTTGAGAAGTTATTGGCGGCTCCGGACGTTTCTGAGGTGCTTGGCTTGCGTGATAGGGCAATGTTAGAGGTTATGTATGGCTCCGGCCTAAGGGTGTCAGAATTGGTATCCCTGAATTTTGAGCAACTAAATGTCCAGCAAGGCTTAATTCGTTTATTTGGAAAGGGTGGTAAGGAGCGTTTGGTTCCTGTGGGGGAGCCGACCTTGGATTGGCTGGACGAATACTTGTCGAAAGCCAGGCCAGAGCTAGCGGGCTCATCTGGGTGTCACGTCATCTTCCCAAGTTCTCGATCACAGCAAATGACAAGGCAAACATTCTGGCATCGAATTAAAAAGTATGCGATTGAGTCCGGTATTAACAAAAAATTAT
>NZ_LWGG01001397.1:0-1662 GCF_001635365.1 Oleiphilus sp. HI0128
TGAACGATAGCTTGGTTCTGGTGGATTTTGTTAACAAGCGCCGCAAGGAAGGCAGGGACTTATTGCTAACAGTTAGCGGTGCAGCTGCTGCACGATTCCGCCCAGTTATTCTTACCTCTTTGACCACCTTCTTTGGTTTGATGCCATTGCTGTTTGAACAGTCAACCCAGGCTCAGTTTCTGATTCCGATGGCGGTCTCTTTAGGCTTTGGTATTGTTTTCGCTACCTTAATTACCCTAGTGCTGGTGCCGGTAAATTATTTGGTGATTGCCGATATACAGAGACTGTTTCGCAAGCAAGCACTTAGCGACTAAACTGGCAGTAGCGGTGTGCCAGGCTAATCATGGCTTGATCTTCCGTCTCGAGTATAAGTTCTTTATCTTCGATATAAGAGAGTGCCTGCCCACTCAGCTGATTGCTACTTTGGCTCTGTTCCAGGTAGCAATATTGTTCAGAGGGAGTTTGTAGGTCATCTGGCTCGTAAGTCTTACCTGTTACCACATATTCACCTGTCGATATAAGTGTGCGGTGAAACACGGTAAAGGAGGTATCAATAAAGGCTTTGTCTGGATTGTTATTTGAATCTTGAGCCTCAGAGATAATCTTTAGGGCATCACTAGTCTTTCGGTCTGAGGCGGACTTGAGTATCGATTCGGTATAGGTGATATCGCTGCTGAAAAAGCTGCCTGAGCTTGAGAGCAACCACCAGATAGCCGCAGCTGTTAGGGCAAGCACGCAGAGGCTGACGGTGATGTGCATGGCCATCAGTGTGCGACGAGAGCTCTGCTGGAACTGATAAAGAGAGGAGAGCTCCAGTTGTTTATCCACTTGGGTATCTATAGCACGATTCATCGCATCGAAGTTGTGCGAGACGGACTCGTATTGCTCAGACTCTTTATCGCCTGTTGTTTGTTCACTTGCTTGCTTAGCCATCACTATGCCCGTTATTAGGCTTGGTTTCATCACGGCCTTTAGTATTGTTTTCCTTTAGGTCTTGCTCATCAAAGCTGTGATTCTCGGCAAGTTTGAGTAGCGACTTATCCTCCGTATACAAAGGTACGTGTACGATTTCCTTTTTGATGATCTCGACAGGAACTTCAACCTTAACCACTTTCTCGACAGGCACTTCTTTGATGACTTCGGTGGCGACTTCTTTTATCACGGGGCGGCGCTGCACTTGTCTCCAGTAGATGATAAGGCGGCGGGCGCTATTGAAAGCTTTCTTGGTAATTGAAGGGATGCTGTCTCGATCTGCTTTATAGTCTGCAATTGATGGGTCTCGAATAACGTAGGATGCAAAGGCCAATAAGATGCCAGTCACGGCAATAAGCAAAGCAAGGCTACCAAACCATAGTGTTGCAATGGTCATCACATCCTTTCTGCCCAGGTCAGCTGCAGACTCTTTGTTATACCACCATTGAGCCATGCGGTAGACTTGGTTGTCGCCAACTTTCAGGTTGACCAGATTACGCAGTTCAACGCGCTGTTTGCTCTTGTCAAAGATAGTCTGATCGAGTTCTTTAATAATGGCATCATTTTCAGAAAGCTGTTTGAATTCCTTTTCTCGTATTTGCTCATTCTCGCCTTGCTGTTCTTGGAATTTCTTTTCGACACGTGCCAATTCCTTCATATGAGTTTGAATGACCGATTCGATATCTTTTT
>NZ_LWGG01001398.1:0-577 GCF_001635365.1 Oleiphilus sp. HI0128
CAAAGTCAGTTGCACCAACGAGCACAGACATGTTGCCATGAGGGTGTTGGTTTTCATACATTAGCTGATGAGAGTCAGGAAGCTCTTCATAGGTAAAGGTTTTAGATAGGCAAGGGTCGACTTTACCTTCAATTACCAAGTTATTTACGCCGATTGCTTGATCATCATTTGCGAAGTGTGAGCCCTGCAGACGCTTCTGACGCATCCAGTGATAACGCAGGTCTAAGGTCGCGTTGAAGCCGGTAGTACCTGCACAAACTACAACCATACCGCCTGTTTCAGCAACGAAGATAGACGTAGGAATAGTAGTTTCGCCTGGGTGTTCAAAGACAACATCAACACCACGACGCTCGCCAAGGATATCCCAGATAGCTTTACCGAATGCACGCGCACCTTTGCTCCACTTAGCGTAAGCGGACTCATCTTTCCAGTGTGGCATCATGCCCCAGTGGTCGAAGTCTTTACGGTTTAGGCAGCCAACAGCGCCCAATTGCATGCAGTAATCAAACTTACTCTCGTCAGAAACAACAGCGATTGGCTTAGCGCCCATTGCTGCAGCGATCTGAATAGCCATACA
>NZ_LWGG01001399.1:0-602 GCF_001635365.1 Oleiphilus sp. HI0128
GTCAGAGGCCTGTATGCTGACGCTATTGAAGCAGCAAATAAATCTACTGCCCCGATATTAGCGATTGATATTCCATCGGGCTTAAATGCCAATACGGGCAGTATAATGGGCACCGCAATCGAAGCCGACTGCACTGCGAGTTTTATTGCCCTAAAACTGGGCTTATTTACCGCTGAAGGTCAACACTATACTGGCGAACTATATTACGACGACCTGGAGGTGCCAGCCAAAATTATTAATGAGCAGACGCCTATCGCTCATTGCTTGTCACTGCAGAAATTACTAGATCAAGTTTCTGTCCGGCCCCGCCATTTTCACAAAGGTAATTGTGGGCACACCCTCATTGTCGGCGGAGACCGGGGCTATGGTGGCGCGGTACTCATGGCTGCTGAAGCAGCACTTCGCTGCGGCTCAGGCCTGACGAGCGTTATCACCCATCAAGACCACTGCTCTGCATTGCTATCACGCACACCAGAGGTCATGGTCACCTCTACTGAAAATACTCAACAAGTTGAGCAATTGCTGGACGCGGCAACGGTAATTGTAATCGGTCCGGGCCTTGGTAGATCTGCATGGTCAGAAAAGTTACTGCAAAGGGTTAT
>NZ_LWGG01001400.1:0-788 GCF_001635365.1 Oleiphilus sp. HI0128
GCCTTATGTCATGAGCAATGATGAACTAGCAAAACTCTGTCAGGCCATCCATCACGTTATCAAACACTATCATCAAGTTTGAGCGGCTAATACTGCGTACTTACCGCTAAACTTAACGCAGGTTTTGCCATTCTCATCCGGGACGCTCACCTCAATATGGAAGACCGATTTTCCAAGCCCGGTGTGATGGTGCTGAGCTTTTTCCAAGATTTCGGGTGCAGGTGCATAAGCCGTGGCGACAAGCCGGCCTCTCAGTGGCCGAAGGTAGTTGATCTCCCCCTTGGCAACAACGATATCTCCCTTAAGCCCTAGCGCTTCAGCTTTAAGCTGAGTCATTCCCCAACCGGCGATCACACAGAGATTGTATAAGCTTCCACCAAAAGCGGTGCCTTTATCGTTAATATTCTCTGATAACGGTGCGCTGACCTTTAGTGTTTCGCCATCATAGGCATCAATAGAAACCTGGGCGGCACGAGCCAGCGGGAGATGTTTGATGAGAAAGGCCTCTAGCGCCTGCCCTTGCTTAGAATAATTTTCCACCATTACCGCCTCTCACTGTTTCCTACTCTTTTTTATTGAAGGTATTTTAAGCATAAAAAAAGGGAGGTTTTCAAACCTCCCTTCCTTTAATGGCCACTCAATGCACTGCAAGTGACCTAAGTTTCATCACTAAAGCTTATTCAGCTTCAGCTAATTCTTTCATGCTTAGCTTGATACGGCCTCGGTTATCGACATCTAGAACCTTAACCTTAACCATCTGACCCTCTTCAAGAACATCAGTTACTTTC
>NZ_LWGG01001401.1:0-781 GCF_001635365.1 Oleiphilus sp. HI0128
GTACTGTTCAAATGATAGAGGTTAGCTAGGTATAGCTACGACTTTATCGCGAGCCTGTACTTCTGTAAGGCTCGCTTCTATTTTATATCCTCTGTTTTTACCATTTAATATTTATCAGATCTATGCATGAAGGACATGAGTATTCCTACCTGTTGCGTCTGANTTTATGAATAAGGTGGTGTCGTATGACTAGAGCTGTTATCTCAAATACAGGGCTCTCTCAAAAAGAACGCGCACTGTTAATTGATCCCTTGGATTCAAGAGCAGCGTTGTTACGCAGAGCTCTTCGCGAAAACGCTTATCCGATAATCGAGACAGTTACCGAAGCTTGTCTTATGTTGGCTAAAGCGGAGGAGTATCAGCCTGATATTCTCGTGGTAGGTATGGACTTGCCCGACGAAGACACTTTACAGCAACTGGTCGAACTTCGAGAGCGCATGCCGCTTCCCGTCATTGTTTTCTCAGAAAAGGATGCGCCGCCGCTGGTTCAGAAGGTGGTGAAGGCCGGTGTCAGTGCTTTTATTGTGGATGATATACAGCCACAGCGCTTGCCTTCAATTATTAATATCGCAGTAGCTCGTTTTCATGAGCAGCAAGGTTTAATAAAGGAATTAAACACGGCAAAAACCAAATTGGCCGAAAGAAAGACCTTAGAGAAGGCTAAAGGTTTGTTGATGAAACAGAAGGGCCTGAGTGAAGATGAGGCATATACCTCTCTTAGAAAGTTGGCGATGGATAAGGGGCAGCCGATTGTGAAAGTGGCTGAAAGCATTATTGATGT
>NZ_LWGG01001402.1:0-991 GCF_001635365.1 Oleiphilus sp. HI0128
TTCGCTTTCTAAGCTTGAGTTAATCTGATTCAAAAAAAAGCCCGCATTCGCGGGCTTTTTACGTTAAAATGCGCCGCATGATTTAAATGTGCGGCGTTAGGTTTTCCCGGACATAAGTAAATCACACCCGAATAGCCACAAGCAGCTCGGGGTTTTTATTGAAAAATACCTTGTAAGACAAGGTTGTTACGTGTTGGATCAACAGAGGATAGAGGGTAGTTACATGGCTGAGTATAAGGCTCCGTTAAAAGATATTCGTTTCGTGATGAATGAAGTGTTTGGTGTAGAGCAGCTTTGGGCTTCGCTTGCGGGCACAAAAGACACCATCGATATTGATACTGCTGACGCAGTATTGGAAGAAGCGGGTAAGATCACTGCATCACTAATTGCACCTTTAAGTCGTAATGGTGATGAAGAAGGTTGTAAGTGGACTGACGGTGTTGTAACGACTCCAGCGGGTTATAAAGAAGCTTATAAGACTTTTGTTGAAGGTGGTTGGTCAGGTCTTACGGGTAACCCTGAATACGAAGGAATGGGTATGCCTAAAATGGTAGGTGCTCAGTATGAAGAGATGCTTTATTCTTCTGATATCTCTTTTGGTTTATATGTATGCCTAACTTCTGGTGCAAGTTTGGCAATTGATGCACACGCCACTGAAGAGCTTAAGCAGAAGTATCTACCTAAGATGTATTCTGGCGAGTGGGCTGGTGCGATGGACTTAACTGAGCCGCATGCAGGCACAGATCTAGGTATGATCCGCACTAAAGCTGAAGACAACGGTGACGGTAGCTACGCGATCACAGGTACTAAGATCTTCATTACAGGTGGTGACCAAGATCTTTCTGAAAACGTTATTCATTTGGTCCTCGCTAAGCTTCCTGATGCGCCTGCCGGCCCTAAAGGTATTTCTCTGTTCTTGGTTCCAAGAAACAAGGTTGATGAGAACAACGTTGTTGGCGAGAACAATAATGTAACGGTTGGCTCTATCGAG
>NZ_LWGG01001403.1:0-1266 GCF_001635365.1 Oleiphilus sp. HI0128
TTTCGCACCAAAAATAAGGCTATCGCTCATAACTTAAAGCTTATTGATGAAGTGGAATCGATTGAAGACCGCACGCGTCGTAAAGATGTCCTGGTCGATGATGAGGTGATATACGGACTTTACGATAAGGCTTTACCTGAACACATTGTGAGTGGTGCTGCATTTGAAAAGTGGGCAAAAAAAGCAAGCGAAGCTGACTCAAAGCTAATACGGTTTACAAAAGGTCAGCTGCGCAGCGAAAATGCGGATTCATTCGATCCGGGCCTATATCCTGAACATATTGAAAATAATGGCATACGCTTTCCTCTGAGTTACCAGTTCAAACCCGGCGCTGAAGATGATGGTGTAAATATCTCGGTGCCAATTAATGCAATAAAACAGCTAACTGTAGATAAACTCGAGAAGATAGTTCCTGGCTTGCTTCGTGAAAAATGCATCCACCTGATCAAAACGCTTCCCAGAACTTTGCGAAAGCACTTTGTTCCTGTGCCGGATGTTGTAGACAAGATACTGCCAAAGGTTGAAGCTAGTTCACGCCCTTTGCTTGAGATTCTTAGTGATGAGCTAAAAATTATAGGCAGCATATCTATTCCTATTGAGGCCTGGAATCTTGAGTCACTAGACAGTCACCTGCGCTTTAACATTAAAGTGCTGGATGAGCGAGGCCGGCTGATTAACCAGGGTAGGGACCTCGTTAAGCTTTCGCAAAAAGTTGAGCATTTGGCAAAAAACGCCGCAAAACTGGAAGAGAACCGACCTGAAAAACAAGTTGATATTACTGCCTGGGACTTTGGCGAGCTCAAACAATCCCAGATAATAAAACAAGCGGGTATTGAAATGATGCAATACCCGGCGCTTCAAGATTGTGGAGCACACATCAGGCTCATTCATTGTAATGATAAGCTAGGTGCCGAGGCGATTACGCGAATTGGAATTGCGCGATTACTAAGCTTTGAGCTCCAAGGTATTCGCTCGCAATTCAAAAAAGCGATTAAAAACTACCAAAAGCTAGGCTTGCTTTATGCACCTGTCGGGCAAGCCAGCGCACTTTATGATGACTTTCTGATTGCGGCAATATGTTTGCACTTCCTTAATGGAGAGCTTCCACGCAATGCNGAGCAGTTTAGTGCTTGTCTACAGGGCGGTAAGGGTGATTTCCTTAAGATCTGCGAAGAGTTCAGCGCTCTTGTTTTCGACATACTTAATCATTACCACAAGATAATGAAGCGACTAAAAGGTAAAATGAACTTGGCAGTAGCTATGCCT
>NZ_LWGG01001404.1:0-29760 GCF_001635365.1 Oleiphilus sp. HI0128
CTGTTTTTATCAGCGCTTAAATACGCCCATGACACAGCTTTTGTTTTGGCGACCAACTTTAAAGCGCATAACAATATCGAAAAGTTTAAGGAAATATATTGCGCAAAGTACAACTGGGTGTCAGAAGAAAATCTAAAGCCTTTATATAAACAAGGGCTGTATTATGTCGAGCGACAATTGGGCTAAGAGTAAAAGCAGGCGTTTTTACTCTTAGTCTAAATATCATGGCCCTAAATATCATTTTTCCACTTTATCTTATTCTTCTTAGCTCTTATGAAAAACGCGATATCGTTGTTTACCCAGTTCTTTATCTTAGGTTGCACTAGTTTTGGTGGGCCAGCCGCTCACTTAGGCTACTTTCGTAAAACCTTCGTTGAAAACAAAAAGTGGATTTCCGAATCTTCATATAGCCAGCTAATCGCTTTAAGCCAGTTTCTACCTGGCCCCGGATCTAGTCAGGTAGGATTCGCTATAGGCCTTCATCGTATGGGCTTACTTGGAGGAGTCTTGGCTTTTGTAGGGTTTACCCTGCCTTCTTTCCTAATCATGCTGCTAGTAGCCGTGGGTTTAACGAGCTTTGGTTCCAACGCTATTCTAGATTCTCTTATTCACGCATTTAAGTTACTTGCAGTTGCGGTAGTGGCTGACGCAGTATTATCGATGGGGAAGTCCTTTTGCCAAACTAAAACAACGCAACTACTGGCATTCGTTACATGCCTCATCATATGGCTTTTCCCCATTCCGTTTGTACAAATACTCTGTATTTCGGCTGCCGCAATGTTTGGTTTATTTTCTTTACGTAGCAAGTCTGTAGAGAAAGCTGGCCGTATCGGTTTGTCATTTTCATTCAGTACATTATTTTTTATTGTGCTCTTCGTTGTGTGCCTATCCGGCGCTCTAGATGGCTTTGCCTTGTTTTCTGAAACCTTCCTCGCTGGTAGTTTAGTCTTTGGTGGTGGCCATGTGGTGCTGCCTTTACTACAAGATTATTTCGCCCAATCCATAGGACATGAAAGCTTTATCACCGGTTATGCGGTCGCCCAAGCGTTGCCAGGGCCCTTGTTCACTTTCGCAACGTACTTAGGGGCGATGAGTTACGAGAGCCCGCTAATAGGCGCATTTATTGCTACATTGGGGATTTTCTTGCCGGGGTTCTTACTTGTCTTAGCGTTTAACCAACACTGGAAAGTTTTGGCCGAGCATCCAAGAGTGTCGGGTGCCATTGTGGGTGTTAATGCAAGCGTGGTGGGTTTATTAGCAGCAACGCTCTATAGCCCTGTATTTATTACTTCTGTAAAAGAGCCTATAGATATGGCCGTTGTCGCAAGTATTTTTGTTTTACTGCGTTCCTTCAAACTGTCAATTATTCGGATCATTCTATTGGTTCTTGTTTATGGTTTGTTACGTGCTTGGTTTTCATAAAGTAGTGTAATAAGCAAAGCCACTAAACAATCGTTACTTCCACTGCCAGGGTTCTTCTTCAATGTATTTCTAGTCAAAGGTTGCACTATCTATTAATATATATATGTGCAACTTGAGGATGATTATATGGCCAACCCAAATGTTACGTTACGAGTTTCTGGCAGCTTACGCAGCCACTTAGAAGAATGTACCGGCTTAAACGGAGAATATGAGACTCCCAGTGAGTATTTACGAGATCTTATTCGTAGAGATATGGAGCGGAAAGATTCGGCTAAGTGGGAACGTGTTAGGTCTTCTTTAAATGAAGGCTTGAGATTTGAAGAAAGCGAATTTAAACCAATAAAACGAGATGAATTTAAAAATAGAGCTTTGAAAAGAAATGGCCTAAAAAATGACGATTGAAGCTAAATACTCCCCTTTAGCCATGGCTCAGCTAGATAGTATTTGGGATTATGGTTTTCAACGATTTGGAGAAAACCAAGCTGACAAGTATATTGATGGGCTTTTTGACGCTATAGATGAAATTTCAAACACCGGTAAACACAATGGTTTAAGACCCCGAGTTTTTCCTCTTGATATGATCTCAGACATCACAACTGAAAGTATTCATTTTACTCGTTATGAGAATGAGGTGATTTACCTGAAGGAGCTTAAAAGTGGTGGGGTAGGTGTCATAAGTATACTTGGTGTAAGAATGGATACGCCGAATAGGCTCAAGGAGATATTGGCTAACCCGTTATCGGTAATTTAATAAAGCTGCGTGCTCAAAGTCAAAAATCTGCGACAGCCTTAAATCAGGACAATGAGGCCATATTGATAATGGCCTATTAGGTGTGCCTGTGGCACTTTAACGGCCAAGCCGACCATGTCTGTTAAAAACAGGCTACGATTGAAAACTTCATACCCCTAGCCAGACATTGCTTACTTATACCTAGCTTTCCTCGCGATAGCATTCGCAGTGCTTTGATAAGGCGAAAACTCTTCAACATGGGTTTTGTTCTCTTTAAATTTTCCATGCTTGGCGACAGCTCGGTCCGGGTAGACTCTTCGGTGAGCCGGGTATTCCATGCTGAGTCGAGAGTATTGGGGTTGTGCTTGTTTAGATAGCATCCATTCTAAAAAATCTTGCGCGAGTTCTTTATTGTCGGAATCGGCTACGACGCCTGCGCCGGTGATGTCGATATGCACACCGCCGTCTTTCTGTTCAGGCCAGAAGAGTTCTATTTTAGAATTCGGGTGAGTCAAAAGGTGACGAGGCAAGTAATAGGAGTAGGCGATTGTTAGCTCACAAGCTCCTGTTTCCAGTGCAGTGAATAATTCCAAGTCGTCCGACATAGGTGAATGGACGAGATTGCTTACCCAGCCTTTCATTATCGTCTGCATTTTTGCTTCGCCATAACGGTGGCTTAGGTCTGCTAGCAGTGATTGGGAATACTCAGTTCTTGATGAGCGTAAACACAGCTTGCCTTTCCATTTACTATCGGCGAGAGCGGCGTAGGTGTTGGCATAAGTCTGCAGTTCAGATTCGCTAAGCTTTTCAGGGTGATAAGCAATCGCCTGGGCGCGTTTCGCTATTGCAAACCAGTCATCATCTTTTGAACGAAGGTGTTCAGGCAGTGTTTTTTTCAGGATACGAGAAGAGATACTGGCAAGCACGCCTTTTTGAGAGGCCAGTGACAGATTGAGTGCGCCTGTCGTTAGGAAGATATCCGCTGGACTTTCCTCTCCTTCAGCTTCGAGCTTTCGGATGAGTGCTTCACTACTGTTGTTAATGATGTAGCTGACCGAAACGCCTGATTCAGAAGCGTAGCGATTGAACATCGGTGTTAGATAACTCGCATTACGCGATGAGTACACCATAAGCTCTTCGGCTTGAGCGGGGGTGAAGCAGAAAGGAAGGCTAATACTTATCACCAGCAGTTTAAGTGGTCGAAAAAGTCTCATGTTTATGTCCGTTCGGGTGCGATGGTATTGAATAAGGCTTGCTTATGATGGGGATGCCCAGCGACGAATTAGGTTGTGATAAAGGCCGCTTAAGGTCGTGACTTGATTATGGTCAGAGCCAAGTTCCGCGCTTAGGTTTTGAATGCTTTGGTCGAGTTCATAAAGCGTTTGTCTTTGGCTATCTTCACGCACCATGCTTTGCGTCCAGAAGAACGATGCTAGGCGTTGCCCTCTTCTGACGGGGCTAACCTGATGCAAACTGGTGGAAGGGTAGAGCACCATATCCCCCGCTTCTAATTTGACACTTTGTATGCCGTACTGAGTATGAATTTGGAGCTCGCCACCTTCATATTCTTCTGGCGAATTCAGAAATAAAGTGGATGAAACATCGGTGCGCATTGTTTGAGCGGTGCCCGGTATTTGCATCAGGGAACCATCGATATGATTGCCGTAGGTTTCGCCTTCTCCGTAGCAATTAAATTTTGGCGGGAAGATTTTGTCAGGCAGTGCCGCAGAGATAAAAACAGGATGTTGAGATATCTTGCGCAGAATTTCACGGCCCAGTTGTTGAGCGGTGTCGCCCAGGTCATCGAGTTGACGATTGTGTTTGACGTGAATAGCGATGCCACCGGCGGTTTGGCTGCCATCACGCCACGAGGATTTATCCAGGGCACTTCGGAATTGCTTCACTTCTTCGCTTGATAACACTTTGGGAATGACGATTAGCATAAAGGAGTCCCCAGCTTTCTAAGGTTTGCATGACGAATTTCTTGGATTGTACGACAGCCCGTCATCGCCATGGTGTATTCAAGCTCCTCTTTGAGTAGCTTGATCAGGTGAGCGACACCTAAGGCACCGGCAATGCTTAAGGCATAGACTTGCAAACGTCCAATCAGAACGGCATCAGCGCCTAGGGCAATGGCTTTGAATATATCGGCACCACTACGAATGCCACTGTCAAAAAGAATCGGGTAGTCATCACCCAAGGCTTGGCGAATGTCGGGTAGTACCGTCAAGCTTGCGGGTACGCCATCCAGGGCTCTGCCGCCATGGTTTGACACGACGATCCCTGCGATGCCTAGATCTTTTAGGTAAGTAGCATCTTCAGTGCTCATAATGCCTTTTGCCCATACCGGGACATGGCTGATCGCAATGATTTTCTTAAGCAGCTCGAGTGAAACAGCCTTTTGAACATGCTGCTGGAAAATGCCGGCTGCTCCAGCGCTTTGAACGCCGTTATTTGGGTAGTCACTTAGGTTGACTGGCTGTAATTCTTTCGGCATTTGAAAGCCGGATCGTAGTGTTTGGTGGCTGGGTGCTTGTAGTGGTGTGTCCAGTGTTAGCATAATGGCCTGATAACCGCTTAGTAATGCTCGTTGAAGCAAGTGTAGCGTTGCCTCTTCACTGTCTTGTGCATAGAGTTGAAACCAGCGAATTGCGCCTGGCTCACTTGGGGCGGTTTCCTCTAGTTTAACGCTGGCTAAGGTGCTAGAGATTAAACCAATACCCATGGCATCGGCGGCATGCGCAGTGGCTAGCTCGCCATCCGGGTGTACGAGTTTTTGATAGGCGACTGGTGCGAGCATAAAAGGCACGCTCAAGTCTGCTTCAGCAAATTTGATATCTGTCTTACTAGTACTCATGTCTTGCAGCAGACGAGGCTGCAATGCAAGTTGTTCGAAGGCGCTGCGATTGCGGCGAAGACTTAGGTCTTTCCCACTACCGTTGGCAATATAGTTGAATCGGTCTTTGGCAATAAAGCGTTCAGCCAAGCTCTCGTAGTCCTGAGCGCAACAGACCTCCGCGGGAATATGATCCAAGGGGGCGAGTATCGTTGTTTCCTGCATCGCTATATATTCTCTTGATGATAAAAAGGGGAAAAGTGGGTGGCAGTTCCACCCACTTTTTAGTGCAAGAGGCTATAGACTAAAGTCAAGCGTCACGCGTGCGTTGCGACGGTCGCCGATGTAATTAAAGGCGCCGGATCGGTAAGCGGCCAAGTAATAATCGGTATCGAAGATGTTGCCGACATTAAGACGCAGGCTTAGGTCCTGGCTATGCTTGTAAGTCGCGAAGGCATCAAAGACTGTGTAACCTGGAATACCTCTTTCTTCATTCGCTGCGGTATCAGGTTGGCCGACAAAACGCTCGTCTTCATAAGTGGCTGTACCACCTATCGCCCATTGTGGCGTAGCCTGATATTTCACATGTAGCGAAGCAGAGGTATATGCAAAGTTTGCTAGGGTTTTTCCTTCATCCTCTTCGTTAATGGATTCCAATACTTCGGCATCCATCACAGCAATACCTGCAGACATACTGATTTTGTCAGTGATATTCCCCGTTAAGCCAAGTTCGATACCTTCTACTCGGTTCTTGCCTGTGTTCAGTGAGCCCAGCGTGCTATAGCTATCGCCAGAGGGGCTCTCCATCACATCATTTTTTGTGATGCGGAATAGCGCGGCTGTCGCAAGTAACTTGCCATCGTTTAATTGCCACTTCGTTCCAACCTCAATGCTTTGTGTTTTCTCCGGGTCACCTAATTGAGGGTCGCTGGCATCGACACAGATACCACCATAGCCACAGCTAGTGCCTACATCCGACTCACCACCATTCAAGTTGGTTGCAGTCGAGAAGCTGGCATAGACGTTTGCATTGTCCATAAACTGATAGCTGGCACCGATATGGCCGTTCCAATAGCCACCGTCGTCAGCAAATTCAGTCCACTCACTTTCTAAGGGGCCGCTTCGGCCATCCGGGTCATAGTTTGCGAAGGTGCTGTAGTCGTAATAGTCGTAACGAACGCCACCAAAGGCTGTCCAATTATCACTTAACTCGACGGTATCCATGAAATAGAGCGCAAGGGTTTCAACATTCCAATCTGAGTCTTTATCACCTTGGGCAATATCTCGTTGAATCAATGTATTGAGGTCTGTCGCGGTATTACCATTTTCGTCTGACCAACAATAGCCTTCCCCAACACCACGTCGACCTGAAGTGAAGCAGTTTGAGGCTCCTTCAGAAGTGTAGCTATAGACGCCGTTGATAACCGTTTGGTCGGTATATTCGACACCAATCACGATGTCATGAACTGTCTCGCCGAGTTCTTTTGTAGTCAGAAAATTAAATTGATTGGCAAAATAATCAACGTCTTGCCAGCCTTGATGAGTACTTAACGAAGCAGTTTCAAAGCCATTGGTATCATTCGTAGCATCATCAAGTGTTGGGTAAGCTGTTGTACCTCGGGCTCCTGTCGCAACATAACCATTCTCGGTAATACCGTAGCGAGTCAGATTCACAATGCTCGAAGTTGGGCTAAATTCATAACCAACACGCAGCGTTGCAGTACTGGTTTCAGATTTCAGAAAGTCCTCATCTTGCACATAAGAAGGGATATCTTTAACAGGTTTGCCGGTATCACCATCTATGTAGGTACCTAAGTCCGGGCTATCTTCGCCTCGGAAATGATAGACATCCGCAACGATTTCTAGCTGATCTGTTACCTGGTGAGATAGTGAGATTGCTGCACCTGCGCGATTTCGGTCAGCCGGGTCACGGTCGGGAACATTTTCACCTGACTTAAGCAGGTTAACACGTAGGGCAGTGTCATAATCAATGACCTGGTTGATATCAGCCGTGACGCGGTGGTGCCAATCGGTGCCGATACCGATAGAGCCTTTCGCAAAGTCATACTCGGTGCTTGCACGTTTGGTTGCCGAGTTCACCGCTCCACCTGTTGTGCCGCGCCCTGCAAAGCTCGCGCTAGGGCCTTTACTGATTTCAACTTGCTCAACAGCGAAACTTTCACGAATGGTCATGCCCGGGTCGCGTAAGCCGTCGACGAAGACATCACTGCGCGCTTCATGACCACGAATAACATAGCGGTCACCAAAGGCATTTCCGTTTTCGCCTGTTCCCAGGGTAATGCCAGGCTGACCATCCAAAATAGTGCGCAAGTCACTACGGCCAGACTCGGCGACCTGTGTAGTCGTCACAACATTTATTGTTGCCGGAGTTTCAGCCAGTGTTCTTGTTCGGCGAGGGTCAGAAAGGCGTTCCGCTAGGTAAGGGGAACCTGGTGTCGCATAAGGGTTTGTGTCGGGTGTGACAGACTCTTCAATTTTAAGCTTATCAAGCTTGATGCTTTCTGGAGTGGGCTCTTCAGCGCTTGCCATACCCGTCATTAGAGCACCGGATATCGCCAGGGCTAATGTTCCAGAAGAACGAGTCGTAGAAAAAGTTTTCGGGTTTTGTGTAGTGTGGTTTGTTTCCGAGTCTCGGGCCGGATTATTAATGTTGTGAGACATGATACTTCCTTAAAAAAGCGTGTTGGATGAGTTGAGTGAAAATTCAATCGGCAAGGTAAGGTCGAGACCGTCCTTGCTCAATTCTTCTGGTATCGCTGGAAAGGGGGTAGCTCGTAGCAGCATGTCTAGAGCTTCCTGATCCAGGCGAGGGTCTCCCGAACTTTTTGTAATCCTTGGTCGTTTTAGACGACCATTTGTTTTTAGATAAAAATTAACGTGAACAGTGCCGGTCACACCTGCTCGACGGGCGCTTCGTGGGTAGCGTTTGTGGCGCGCAGCATGGGCGAGAATACGAGAAAGATAAGTTTGCTGAATAGCTGGTTTACCTCCTGTCGTAGTGCTTTTCCCTGTTCCCGTTGCTTTGATAGTTGCTCGACTGTTTTGTTTACTATCAAATATGTCTTCCTGAGTTTTGCTGTCTTCAGCCTGCTTTGTTTCTGCTTGCTTAGTTTCTGGTTGAGTCGTTTCTAGCTTTTTAGCCACCTGCTCAGGAGCAGGAAGCTCGGCTGGCAGATCTGTTTGCTTCTTCTCCATATCAATTGTTTCGACGGGTGTGGGTTCTTCTATTGTTTCTTCTATTGCTTCAAGCGCTGGTTCGATTTCTGCGACTTCGTCTGGTGTTTGGGTTTCTTTGATATCGACAAGCTCTTCTTGAACTTGCTCGTTGGGTGCTTCTTCACTTGAGGCCGCGGCACTGGTATCCACAAAGCTTCCTGCCAGACCCAGGCCTGCTATTAAGCCGTCTTCACCTGCTTGTTGAGCTCCGCTTATGGCAATAGTAGAGGGCAAGCTATAGATGCTATAAGCTAGTGCCAGGGAAAAGTGGAGCGCGATCGCAAAGAGACTTGCTGTTGTTATGTGAGCACTTTTGATCTTCATGGCTGAATCGTCTGAATGCTCAGGCTTTCCATGCCGTAAGTTCGTGCCAGCTTTAGCACCGGGTCTAATGCAGAAGCGGGAAGCTGGCGGTGAATGCGTATACTCAGTTCTGTGATCGTCTGATCAGAAAACACTTTGCTAAGTTCGTCATTAACTTGCTCACCTTCCAGTAAGTATTCTCCATTTGCATGAATTTCCAGTACCAGCGTCTTCGCGTCCACTTTCTGATCATTTTGTGAATTGGGCAATTCCAGGCTCTTGCTTGGCGATTTAATCTGACCGGCCACCATAAAGAAGATCAATAACAAGAAGACGATATTGATCGCAGGGACCATATTACCGTCCAGGTTAAGGCTATTGTTATTGGACGCTTCGATATGAATAAGCTTCATCGCGATACCGACTCGGCAAGGTTGAGATTGCTCACGCCCTGAGCACGGCAAAAATCAAGAACAGACACCAAACTTTGGATATCAACTTGGCTGAGTGCCGCAACAATAAGAGAGCTCTGCTGCATCGCAATATCCTTTAAGCCCTCGCTGAGAGCTGCATCGCTAAGTGAGTATTGGGTGCCATTTAATTCGAGCAAATTCCTATCGAGAATCAACAGGCGGTTTTGTTCTGCACTTGAGTGCGCGCCCTGAGATAACTGCCCAAGTTCAATTTGCCGAAATTGACTGAAGCTAGAGGTGAGCATAAAGAACAGCAGCAGGATAAACACCACATCAATGAGTGGGGTTAGGCTGACGAGGTTCTTAGGTTTTGTTTGAACCTTAAGCAACATGAAGAGTCTCGTTCACCATCTTGGTAGGGCTGTCGTTGGTAGGGGTGTTGTTCGCAGAGAACTTAGTGAAGACACGACTTACCGAGTCATTGATGTGATGGGCAACACGCTCGGCTCGACGGTCAAACCAGGCATAAGCTGCCGCAACGGGGATAGCGACGGCTAAGCCAGCGGCTGTGGTGAGCAAGGCTTGCCAGATACCGCCTGAGAGTACAGCGGGGTCGACATTGGATCCGGCTGACTGCATTTGCTGAAAGGCCTCAATCATACCAAGCACGGTTCCCATCAAACCTAGTAATGGGCTTAAGGTGGCAATGACTTCCAATGGCTTCAGCAATCCGCGCAAGTCCATGATGATTTGATTGGCTTGGCGTGTCAGCTCTCGCTCAAGAATGTTTTGATCTTCGTTGGCTAGGTGACCATCCATGGCATGAAGAACTAGCTTTGGAATGGCTTGCTTATTGTCTAAGGTATTGAGTGCCTCGTCATAACGGCCTTGTTCCCATGCGGACAAGCTGGCTTCCCACTCTGCACTTTGTTCGACCTTCGCCGAAAAGTACTGCCAACATTTCAACAAAACGATAGACAGGGATATTACCGAAAGGGCAAGAAGAATCCAGACGACTGGGCCACCGATATTCAATAGTTCAATCAGAGGGTCAAGCATATTAGCGTTCAAGTTACTTGCTTGGTTGGGAGTAATTTCGGCTTGCATGTGGGGGGATTCCAAATAAATCATTATTAATAATGCAAATGATAATGATTATCATGAAGCATTGCAATAGAGGTGTTATGACGGGAGAATTATCTGCTGAGGAGCCCCTCGTTGGTCGGCAGGGGGCTCCATGCCCAAATATCAAAAGTTGAATTGTTGTAGTGTTTGTTTAGAATGCTGGCATGACTAAACCCTTGCGTGCTTTATTTCACTACTTCCTGGCCCTTACGATGCTCTTTGCATCGAGCTTTGCCATGTTCCATGCAAGTGAACATCTTCGTTTGGATAATCCCGCGAAGCACGTGGAGAGCAGCTTTGCACCTTACCTGCTAAGTCATGACGATCATGTTCATCATCAGCATTCCAGTGGTTCTCAAGACCATGAGGAGCTTGCTACTGAGCATGCATTTGAGTCTTTGTGTGAAGCTTGTCTGATTGTTTCTTCCCTTACTGGCTGTGTACCGAGTGATGTCTTTTCCGGTTTAGTCTCTGTAGGCCTTAGCTATAAACGGCCCGGTCAGCAGGATGAATCAAACCATACACACCTTAGCTTTCTCGCTAGAGCGCCACCTTTTAAGGCTTAGTTTTTATTTCTAAAGTCTTATTATTTTATTGTGCGTCAGCACAGCGTTTTAATGTGGAGTTATGTATGAAGAACTACCTGGTTCAGTGTTTATTTGTTTGTTTAGTTATTTCCCTTTCTAGTCGTGTAGCGATTGCCTTTGAAGAAGAGCATGAAGCCCATGAACATGGTCATGCAACATTGACGGTGGTTCAGGAAAAGGACGAGTTGCAGATGGTGTTTAAGTCACCTGCGATGAATATTGTTGGTTTTGAACACCAGCCTAATACCGCTGAACAGAAGGCAAAAGTCGAAGCAGCTGAGGGCATTCTTAAAGATGCTAAGCGCTTATTTCAATTGAGCTCGAGTGCTGGTTGCGAATTGGAGCATGTAACGGTTTCTTCTGCGCTATTGTCAGGAGCGCATAAGGGGCATTATGACGAGCATCATGAGGACCACGATGACGAGCATCACGATGAACATGATGATCACCACGAAGCATCACATAGTGAGTTTGAAGCTGAGTATCATTTCGAGTGTAAAAATATCGCGGCACTGAAAGATGTAAAGGTTAGCTTGTTTGAACTCTTCAATTCTCTTCAGGAGGTTGAAGCACAGGTTATTTCAAGCGCAGGTCAGAGCTTACAGGAGCTTGATCACCGTAAAACGAGTATTACGTTCTAATATGGATGCTAAACAAGTACTGTTGAAAGTAGACAACTTACGCTTCCGCTGGCCTTCGGGCCAGCGGGATGTTCTCGATATCCCCAAGTTTGAAGTGCTTAGTGGCGAAGGTGTCTTTATTAAAGGGGAGAGTGGTACAGGGAAGACGACCTTGTTAAGCCTTATAGGTGGGATCAACCTACCTGATGCGGGTTGTATCGAGGTTTTGGGGACGGATATTAGCAAGCTGCGTCAGAGCCGGCGAGACCACTTCAGAGCTGATCATATAGGCTTTATCTTTCAGCTTTTTAACCTGATTCCTTATATGTCGGTAATTGAAAATATCACACTGGCATGTAAATTTTCTAAGTTGCGTACTCAACGAGTATTAGCAAAGTCGGGCAGCCTGGAAGAGGAAGCTTATCGCTTGTTATCGCAGCTTCAGCTAAATGATCGCTCCATGCTGACACGAAAAGTATCTGATTTGAGCGTTGGCCAACAGCAGCGTGTCGCCGCCGCCCGGGCCTTGATTGGCTCGCCGGAACTCATTATTGCCGATGAGCCGACCTCTGCATTGGATGCCGATACACGTGAACACTTTATTCAGTTACTACTAGAAGAGTGTAAGCAAAGTGGTGCGACCATATTGTTTGTTAGCCACGATGCTGGCCTGGAAGCCGCTTTTGATCGCAGTATTCAGTTAGGCGAACTCAACCGCGCTTGCGAACAGTCTTCAAATAAAGGGCAGGAGGCCGTGTTATGAATTGGGCACTGCTGATGAAGCTAACGCTGAAAAGTATCCTCAACCGGAAATTTACCAGTGGCTTAACCTTGTTTAGTATTTGTATCAGCGTTTTTCTATTACTGAGTGTCGATACGGTGCGTAAAGAGGCTAAGCATAGTTTTACCAATACGATTTCAGGCACAGACTTATTAGTCGGCGCGAGAAGTGGTTCGGTGCAGTTGTTATTGTATTCCGTTTTTTGTATTGGCAATGCAACCAACAATATCGGCTGGGATAGTTATCAAAAAATCTCTTCACACAAGTCGGTTGCCTGGGCTATTCCAATTTCACTTGGGGACTCTCACAAAGGCTATAGAGTGATGGGCACCACGCAGGATTATTTCAAACACTACCGCTTTGCTGATGACAGAGGGCTGGACTTCGAGCAAGGGAAGCACTTTGACGGGGTTTATGATGCGGTGATTGGTGCTGAGATTGCGGAAAGCTTAGGCTATAAAATTGGTGATCAGCTGACCTTGGCGCACGGTGTTAACGATACCGGGTTCTCCCGGCATGATGATAAACCTTTTATACTAACTGGCATACTTGCCCGCACAGGCACGCCTGTTGATCGAACGATTCATGTTAGTTTGGAAGGTATTGAAGCATTACATATTGATTGGCAGTCGGGTACACAATCTCGGAACAAGGTCACTGCAGAACAAACGCTAGAAATGGATCTTCAACCAAAACAAATCACGGCATTTATGCTGGGCTTAAAGTCGAAAATGGAAATTTTCCGTATCCAGCGAGCGATAAACAAATACAAAAAAGAACCCTTATTAGCTGTATTGCCAGGCCTTGCTTTGGGGGAATTGTGGCAGTTAATTGGTGTGGCCGAAAAGGCTTTGCTGATTATTGCAGTCTTCGTTTTATTGAATAGCTTCGTTGGCTTATTAACGGGTATTCTTAGCAGTTTAAATGAACGTCGGCGCGAAATTGCGATTCTCCGTTCTTTAGGTTGCCGGCCGAACCAGATATTTGTACTGCTGGCCTCAGAGTCCTTGCTGTTTGCAGTGCTTGGGTGTGCGCTAGGGTTGGCGGTATTTTTCGGTGCTGTATTGATGAGTCAATCTTTATTGCAAGGCTATGGCTTAACGATATCGCTGACTAGCTTCGGTTCTGAGCAGCTTGCCTTGGTGGCAGCGGTCGTCGGTATGAGTTTGTTAATCGGCTGTATACCGGGCTATCGAGCCTATAAACAATCTTTAGCTGACGGCATGTCGATCAAACTTTAGGAGAAAGTAAATGAAGCTACTAAGAGTGCTTTTAGTTGTGTTGCTTGTTGTCTCTCCGCTTGCTTTTGCAATAGGGAAAGACACGTATAAAGAGATATCCTGGGATGATTTAATGCCCGAAGGTTGGGAGCCTCCGGTGCCACAAGAGCAGGAGTTTTTCGAAGGAGAGTCTTTCGAAAGCGGCGCCTTTGAAGGTGAGTCATTCGAGGGGCAGGCTTACGATGGGGACCTAAACCCAATACCTGCTCAGGTTCAGGAGCCTGCACCAGTCGTGAAATCTCTTGATCAACAGAAACTCAAGATTCCGGGTTATATTATTCCTCTCAAATTCACCGCTGACTCGGTGTCGGAATTCTTGCTGGTACCCTATGTAGGAGCTTGCATTCATGTACCGCCGCCTCCTGAAAATCAGATCGTTTATGTGACTTTAAAAGAGCCCTTAATGACTAGTGAATTTTGGACGCCTGTCTGGGTAAGTGGGGTAATGAAGGCGAAGTTGTCGATGACTGAATTTGCGACTGCGGGCTACCACATGACTGATGCCATCACCGAGGTTTATGAGTATTAAATAGATATTTAGGCCCAGAGTAAGAACGCCAGTTTTTACTCCGGGCGGTATGGCACTTACTTAAACTGAATTTCACTTTTTTACAGTGGGTGCCTAGAAAAACATTATTCCTCTGTGCAGCAAAGCGCTCTGTGCCCTCTGTGGTTAAGGGCCTTAATCTTGAAGATCAAGACACCAAAAATGAATCCACCACAAAGGACACAGAGCGGCCGATGGTCTGCACGGAGAAAACCAAAAGAAGGGCCCTTAAATGAATGGCTCTTATTTAATCTGAATTGCACCCTATAGATAAACATGTATTCAGATTGAAAATATGCTTAAGCAAGTGCCGTTCTACTCTGACTCCAAATAAACTGACACAAAATTGTCACATTTAGTTGAGAGACTCACCTTCTCTTTTGAACTAGGTGACCCTCTTGTTTTCAGATCGACGAATTCGTACATCGTTAATCGCTATTGTTGCAGACTTGATATTAACGGCCATCAAGTTAGTAACATCGTGGATAACAGGCAGTACAGCGCTACTTGCTGACGCTTATCACTCCCTGTCTGATATTTTGGTCTCGCTTACCTTACTTTGTGGCATCTGTATTCGCGTTTCTGTCGAGAAAGGGCGCTTATCCATTTCTGAAGAAAAAGCGCATCAGCTGGAATCTATTCTGGCGATCATAATGTCCTGCTTGATTCTTTACGTTCCGGTAGAAATTATTCAGGAAATAAAATCCCAAGAGGCAGAAGATTTACAACATTTATGGGTTGGCATCGTAGGTATATTGTTATGTATAGCGATTGCTTGGTTAATGTCTCGTTTAAAAACCTGGGTAGGTAAAGAAACTAACTCCATGGCTCTGGTGGCGGATGGTTATCATAGTCAACTCGATGTATTTTCTTCAATTGCGGTCTTGCTTTCATTGATAGGTACAATGATAGGTATCTACCTCGATGAGATTGTCGCAGTGATTATTGCTGTGATGGTTACGATAGCCGGCCTTGAGCTTTTGATTTCGGGTATTAAGAGTTTGCTTACCGGTGCAGAGCTGAAGCAAGTATCGTTGATGGATAAACTGATGGATATGCCGTCGGTTCAGCACCTCCAGCATCATTCTAAACAGCTTAGAAAACCTGCAAACCTGGCGATATTTGCTGCATTGCTGGGCACTGCATATTTACTGAGTGGCTTTCGTATAGTGCCTCACGGGCACGTTGCCTATGGCCACCTCCTGCATCATTTTGATAATGAGCACTTGTCTCCAGGTTTATACTATAAGGCTCCTTGGCCGCTTGGAGGGCTAGTCATTCTTCAAGACCGTAATATTTTGAGTGTTGATACCGATAGTGCCCGTAAGAATATAGAGCAAGAAAGTTCTGTTGCCAGCGGTCTGTGGCAAAACAAAATTGATGGAAAAAGTCCTCAGGTGAAAGGCGAAGGAGAGTTCTTCCTAAGCCGTGATGAAAACCTGGTCGATATTAATCTAAAGCTGCACTTCTCGCTGGAACCTTACCATCAGTTGTTGCTCGATCCGGCAGTTCAAAAGGATATCCTTGGCGGCTATGCAGAATCTGCTTTGCTTACGCTTGCGGCAGAGAACGAGTACCTGACTTTACTTAATGGGCCGAGAAAGCCTTTAGAGAGTCGACTAAATAAGCTGATACGTGAAGACCTATCTGCTTCCGGTTTGGAGCTTCGTTACATTCGCTCTCATATCCAATCTATTAAAGCTCCTCCTAGTGTCGTCGATTCGCACTGGAAAAGATTCAATGCTTATCAAAAGATGCTAAAGGCTAAATTGAGTGCTGACTCCAAAAGCCAGGAAGATTTGGCGAATGCCAATGCAAAAGCCTTAGGAGAAGTTAATCGGGCTCAAGCAACGAAGGCAGAACAAATAGAGCGTGCCGAGGGAGATATCAATCGATACTTGCCTTTGCAAAGTTTATTTCAGAGCCAAACCGAAGCGCTTCATTATCAGAGCCGTCAAAATAACTTAGCAAAACAAGTTCAGGGTAAACAACTTACTGTGATAGACCCAAAGATTTCCAATCAGCAGCTTCGATTATGGTTACCGCAAAACGATCGTCGCTAACTTTCTAATACATGAGGTTAAGAGTGTGAAAAGAGTTTCCTGGATTCTTGGAGTCCTGATAATCATGGGCTACCTGCTGACGACTTGTCTGGTAGTGGTGAAAGAAAATGAAGCTGCCGTCATTATGCAGTTTGGGAAACCTGTTCGCACCATCACTCAAGCAGGGCTAAAGGTTAAATTGCCTGCGCCTATTCAGACCAAGGTATTTATGGATAAGCGAATGCAGTTACTTAAGCTACCTGCATCTGAATATGTGACAAGCGATCGTCGAAATTTAGTGATTCAGAGCTTCGCTTTATGGCGAATTTCAAAGCCTGAGCTTTTTCTGGGTAGTTTGCGTAATCTCGAAGTCGCACAATCGAGGCTGACCGATCTGGTGACGTCTAATATTGGTGCTGCAATAGGTCATGCGACCTTGAGTGGCATATTCTCTACAAGGCCTGACAAATCCAGTTTGCGAAGCATATTTGAGGAAATTACTGCAAATAGTGCTCCGGTTGCCTTACAGGATTACGGTATTGAAGTGCTTGCTATTCGCCCGAACCGTTTTGGTTTCCCTAGGCAAAATGTTCAGGCTATCTATGACCGTATGATTGCAGAGCAAAAACGTATTGCTGCTCGCTATCGTGCCGAAGGTACTGAAGAGGCTGAAAAAATTAAGGCTGAATCTGAACGAGAGGTACGTGAGCTTTTGGCTAAAGCGCATCGAGAGTCGCAAACCATGTTGGGTGAAGGGGAAGCCAGAGCAACCGAAATATTTACCGAGGCTTATGCCCAAGACCCGGAATACTACCAGTTTCGAAAAAGCATGGATTTATACAAAGACATGATGGGCAACGATACGACCTTGGTTCTATCTAGTGAGTCACCACTCGTTCAGCGCTTGTTGGAGAGCCCCGGAGCGTCAGATGCATATGCTAAGTGATTTAAGAAATATACTCGCGTCAAATAAGCATGTCTTGTGGGTGATCTTTTTAGGGCTCTTGCCTTTGATATATCTCTTAAGTGGCTTTTACTCTGTTGGTCCTGAGCAGCGTGGAATATTATTGCGATTCGGAAAGATAGTCGACGATCAGGTCTTGCCTGGCATGCATTATCATTTACCTTGGCCCATGGAGACGGTAGAGAAGATACAGGCGACTTCGGTACGCTCAATGGAACTGAACATGGTGGAGGAAACATCGGCGCCAATTCAGCGGGAACTGACAACGGGTGATCAGAACTTATTGGAGGTCAGTCTGATACTTCAATATACCATAGAGGAGCCTGGCATCTTTCGTACGCAGGCGCTCGACCCTGAAGCGCTGCTATTTGAAGTATCATCCGCTGAGGTGATCCAATATATCGCCAGCAAACCAATTAACGACTTGTTAACAACGGGTCGAATTCAATTTCAAAGCTATCTAAAGAACTCCATTCAACAGCAGGCACGGGACTTGAATTTAGGTATCAGGTTGACTGCGATCCAAATTAAAAAGCTGAAGCCTCCCGGTTCTATTAAAAAGAATTTTGATCAAGCAACGATCGCGAGAACGGAAAAAAGAAAAAGAGTTCAGGAGCAGAAAAGCATAAGAAACTCTAGAATGGCTCAAGCGCGAGGTGAGGCCAATGCCTTGCATCAATCTGCCAAAGCGACAATCGAAGAAGAAATACAGAAAGCCGAAGGTGCCAGTGCCAGCTTTATTAGTAATCTGAACGAATACCGCAAGAACCCAGACTGGGTGATGCAGCAATCTCGCTTAATAACGCTTAAGTCTCTATTAAGTGAATCTCGACTAATTGTGGTGCCCGCGTTATAGCGCTATAACGCAAGTGGCGCGGTGCGTTTTTATGTGGTTTTTCTGCTCTATATTGATGAAACCGTATTTTTTAATTCACATAAATGTCACTAAACTTTCACTTCCGCTCTGCAAACTTTCGCATGCAAAAAACATCTATTCTAAGATTTTTTATTTGAGGAAGAGTTACGATGAGTGTGAGTTCTAAGTTTACAAAAAGACCTTTAGTGTCGGCCATTTTTCTTGCAACCTTAGCGCTAGCAGGCTGTGAAGATGGTGATGATGGTGAGGCGGGTGCTGCAGGTGCAGCTGGTGTAGCAGGTGTTGATGGAACGAATGGTACTGATGGTACTAACGGTACAGATGGCGCTGATGGTGCAGACGGTAGCGATGGTATTTCTAACTATATTCCTATGGGGCTAAAGCGCTATGCAACAGCGCCAGTTGGTGCAGAATTCACCGGTATGTTCTTAAATACTGATGGCACATTATTCTTAAACGTACAGCACCCAAGTTCTTCAAATACAACTGCTGACGCAGACGGCAAGATTTTTGACAAGGGCACTGTAGGTGTTGTTGTTGGTGAAGACTTCAATAACTTCCCGGCTAACTTTGCTGCCTTGGATGCGCCAATTGCAACTGCTGATAAAGAAGTGGTTATGACAGCAACAGGTCGTTAGCAAGTTCTTGCTCAGCAAGAAGATACTTTGGTCGATGGCAATGAGATGGGTGATATTCTTGCTGCCGATGGCACGACTCTGATTAAGAGCTCTAATGACCCGGATTTTAACGGTGTTATCTCTGACGGTGGTACAGGCTTCTACCTATACACTAACTGGGAAGACCGCCCAGGAAGCATGAGCCGTATGAACCTAAGCAACCTTGGCGCAGGTGAGACGGGTTACCAAAATATATCTCTTGAAGGTATGTTAGATTTCTCTTCAGTTGATGGAACGTGGGTAAACTGCTTCGGTACTGTCAGTCCTTGGGGCACGCCTTTGACAGCAGAAGAGCTTTACTTTGATGACACGGCTGATTGGTTTGATGAATCATATCAATACTTCAGCAACCCTCAATCACTTGCTCAGTACTTGGGTTACCCAACTGACGGTTCTGGTGCATGGCCAAACCCGTACAAGTATGGCTACATTGTTGAAGTCGGTACGTCTAGCACTGCTGCAGACCCAGCGCTTGCAAACGTAGAACTAAATAAACTTGAGCTTCAAGGCCGCTTCTCTCACGAAAACAGCGTAGTGATGCCTGACCAGAAAACAGTATTCTTGAGTGATGACGGAACGGGTGTTGTGTTCTTCAAGTTTGTTGCTGATGCAGCAGGTGATATGAGCTCTGGTACTTTATACGCTGCGAAAGTCACTCAGACGAATGGTGTTAGCGATCCTTCTGAAGCTGCTTTTGCAATTGAGTGGATTGAGCTTGCGCACGGTGCTGAAGCTGATATCGAAGCTGCAATTGCTGAATATGATGTGGGCACACTTGCTAGCCCAAGCTATATTACTGATCAGCAAATCAATGATTGGGCTGAAGCTAAGCTTTCTCAGGATCTAGATGGCAGCGGTTCTGTTGCAGCTGATCCCTTTACTGATGACCGCCCTGCTTTCCTAGAGAGCCGTAAAGCCGCTGTTGCTTTGGGCGCGACGGGTGAGTTCCGTAAGATGGAAGGTGTCGTTATCAACTATGGTCTTGCAGATAACTGGTGGAATGCTGGTGCTGCTGATGGTGATCAGGCTTACATGTATATGGCTATGTCATCATTTGACAAAACAATGGCTGATGATGAAGGTGATATCCAGCTAGACGGCACTCACGGCCCATGCGGTGTGGTATATCGTATGACCTTGAAAGAAAACGCTGGCAACGTAGACGTTGATACTATGGTTCCTGCAATTGTGGGTGGCCCATACTACTCTGATCGTGATGTGAATGAGTGTAGTGTTAACAATATCTCTAACCCGGATAACCTAGCTGTAATGGACGACGGTCGTCTATTGATTGGTGAAGATACTGGGAATCATGAAAACAATGTTATCTGGGTATATGAAGATCCAGCACTGTAGTTTTCATTAAGTTAGTACTCTAAGAGTACTGCAAGGGGAGGGCGAATTGTTGCCCTCCTTTTTTCTCAGACACTAAAGAAATTCTTATGAAATATATTAACCTATTGGCCTTACTTGTTCTGATGAGTGCTTGTAGCAGTGATTCGAATACGAGCAAGAACAACACACAAAATGACCCTGATGCTGAAACAGAGCTATTAGCGAGTCTTAATTTCCCGACAGAGATTAATGAGGGAACATCAGGTCAGCTTCGTGCGACGGAAGATGGCATTACCTATAACAAAGAAGCGATTGTCCCTCCTCAGTGTTATACCAAACATGAAGCAAAGCACAATCCATGTATGGCTTGTCACCAGACACATCCTTTTGGCTCCAGCACAAACTATATGGCCGATGGCGTATTACAGGCAGAATATGCTTTCTCTGATGTTGGGGTGACCAATCATTGGAAGAACTTGTTTGAAGATAAGACTGAAAAGGTTGGTCAGATCTCAGATCAAGAGGTTATTGATTACATTAATACGGATAACTACACGCCTTTAATTGAGCAATTAGAAGCAAGTTCGGATTGGGAAGGCCCTATCCCAAAACTTGTAAATTTACAGCAAGGCGCAGATGCTTTTGACGACGAAGGCATTGCCAAAGACGGCAGCTACTGGGTCGCATTTAATTACAAACCTCAACCTAGCACCTTTTGGCCAACAAATGGCTCTACAGATGACGTAATGGTGCGCTTACCTGAAGAATTCAGAGCGGCTGCCGAGAGTTGTACTAACGATACCAGTGCTTATTCACGAGATACTTATTTAGCTAACCTTGCGATTATGGAAGCGGCGATTAAAAACCTGGATTCAGTATCCTTGCCACAAGTTGATGAGCGCGTATTTTGTACCGACTTGAATAATGATGGTCACCTTGGTGTGATTTACGAAATCGATAGACCCGCTTTCTATGTGGGGCAAGCGTCTGATGTAGCGGTCGTACCAATGCTTTACCCTGAAGGTGTTCAATTCCTTCATACTGTTCGTTATGTAGGCGTGTCAGCTGATGGTGATATAGGTGTGTCACCACGAATGAAGGAAGTGCGTTACATGCGCAAATTCAAATTGTTTGATGAGCCTGATTTGATTTCCATGTATGGCAACGAGCGACAAGAAAAGATTGATGAAATATTGCCGAAGTATATCAATCGTGGTGATCATGGGCTTGATAACAGCTTTGGCTGGATGATTCTGGGCTTCATAGAAAATGCCGACGGTTCAATGCGTAGACAAAGCTATGAAGAACATAACTTCTGCATGGGTTGTCATACCTCGATTGGCAGTACGATAGATCAGACTTTTGCATTTCCACGGAAGGTTACAGGCTCTGAAGGTTGGGGCTATATTAACTTGAAGGGCATGAAAGATGCGCCGGTAATGGGTGATACCGAAGGTGAAATCCTGGACTACCTAAAGCGAGTTGGTGGTGGTGATGAGTTTCGTGAGAACGGTGAAATGCTAGAGAAATGGTTTAATGAAGATGGAACAGTTAAGGAAGAAGAGGTGGTTGCCGCCGATGTATATGAGCTGCTAACGCCTTCTGTTCGTCGAGCACTTGATTTAAACAAAGCCTACATGACCATTGTTGCTGACCAGGACTTTATCCATGGTCGAGACGCGAACATTACGCCGGTGACAAATGTTTATAAGGAAGTGGATCCGGATACTGCGCCGACGCTACCAGCAGATAAACAGCGTATGAAAGATATTCGTTTGCAGTGGTAAGTGGCATATGAAATGAGAAGGGGGCTTAATATAAGTCCCCTTCTGCGTTTTGGTATTTCCTTTTTAGTGTTTGCCCTTTAACGTGTGACAAACTCTGGGCCAGCGCCCATGCTCCAAATAATGACGGTGCCGATTAATGTTGTCACCAGATAAACCAGAGAAACTGTTAATATCGCACCGACAAAGAAGAAGGCTTGATCCTGGGATATCTTCAGTACATGAGGTAAACCGTCATACATCAGGTAAGCTGCATAACCCGCTGCTGCGAGGAAAATAGCAGCATTCACCCAAGGCTCTGGGTACAGTGGTGCTAAACCAGCTAGGAACAGAGGCGTGCAGGAGTAAGCGACGAGTGCTATTCCGTTCGCGGCAAACTCATCATGGCCACTGCCATAGTTGCGAGACATCCAGTCAATCATAAAGCCAATAAAGTAAATGCCCGCGACCATGGCGACATAAGTCAAAATACTGAGCGTCATTGCACTCGATTGAGAAAGGTAAACTAACTGACCTTCACCCACTTGCCAACCATATTGAGTGGTTGAAATGTAGGCGCATACTGGGGCAATCAAGGCGAGAAGGCAGATATAGGCGGCCATCTTAAGCGGGCTTGAATGTTCTTTTCTTATTGATTCCCACTCTTCATCGGGGTGTGTGAACATTCCAGGGACATGACTTAATAACATACGGTAAACCTCTATTGATCATTATTGTTTTTTAGGAGTTACTGCGCTGTCTATTTCTTAGACAGTTTTATTATAGGCCAGTCAGGGTTCAGAAGCTTAGATCTCTTTGCACTTAAAAAACGACGTGTACTTCCCCTTTGTTCTTATGAACTCCGCTTTTGAGTGAGCGTAGGAAGGCTTACACTTTGCGAAACAGATAATCATCCATATAACTTTCACCTCGTTGAATGGAGGCGAAATGCTCGAGTTCCAGGTGCTCGTTTATATTTCTGAGTTCACCTGGCTCTAGGCAGAAGCGACGGGAAAAGCCGTTTTTCTCATGATGGGTGAGGTTAAAGGTGCTCAAAAGTAACTTTCCACCGGGGCGTAACAGTGCGATGAACAGGGGCCAATAATGAGGCGCTGGTTTAAAGTGCGTCATCACGATGTTATCAAACGTCTCTAGCTCGTTTAGTTGTTCTGGGTGATCGAGGTCTAAGGTATAAGTGCTTACTTCTAGGTTTTTCTCTTGTGCGAAGGTGTTCAGTCGATCCAGGGCGACTTCTGATATGTCGGCAGCCGATACAGTAAAGCCTTTCGCGGCTAGGAATAAGGCTGCTGCACCGTCGCCACTGGCAATATCAAGCACACTGCCGGGTAGGAGCTGGTCTAAAGCCTCCTCGATAAAAGCGGGTGCTTTCGCTTGAACCATCGGGCGCTCGCTAAAGCGCTTATTCCAGCGAGCTTGGTCTTCTTTCATGGTCTTCTCTTTCTAGTGAGTAGGCTTGCTAACAAGAATAAAAGGGCTGAGGGTTTAATTCTCGCCCTCAAGTAGCCAGACATATTCAGTGATAGGAAAGGCTGCTGAAAACTTGTCTGAAACCTTCGTGCTATCAAGGGGCCGCAAGTTGTAATGCTGTGCGTAGTGTTGCTGCAACTCTTCTTCGCTAACTGAAAAAGGCGGTCCACCCATTAGGCTCTGATCATACTGATAGCAAACCACTAGCTGAGGCGTTCCAGCAACCAGAGTGTTGAGGTGTGAGGCATATTGCTTGCGCATCTCTACAGGCAAAGCAACTAAACTGCCACGGTCAAACACAGCGTCAACCTGGCCAAGCGCTTCTTTATCGACACTGAAGAAATCACCGACTAGTATGTCTACATTCTCAGCATGATAGCGTTTAATTTGCCCCTGGGTGCTCACTTCTGGCCGAACGCCCATTTCATCGAAAAGTTGTTGTATGGCCAACTCGCTTAACTCGATGCCAACAATCTGAAATCCCTTAGAGGCTAGCCAAGGAATATCGAGAGTTTTCCCACATAAAGGTAAAAGTATTCGTTTACCGGGGGCGAGCTTGAGCAAGTCGAGGTGTTTTACCAAGTTAGGGTTTGCTTCACTTTCATGAAAGCCGATGGTGTTGTTTTTCCAACAATTGAACCAAAAATCGGATTGCATATAGATACCTGGGATGAGCTTAGGAAGGTTAAGTATTTTAACGCTGTCTAGCGCTTAGGCAAGTGTAACTAAGTGTCGACATAAAATGATCTTACTTATTTAGAAGATTCTAAATGCTAATTGGTAGATAATAACACTTTAAAGCTTGCTCCCAGGGCAGGCTGATTCATTGTTAGATTCATGTTGAAACCTAAAAGAGAATATCTATGCCTAATTGCCCGAAGTGCGATTCTGAATACCCTTATGAAGACGGCCCTAGTTTTGTTTGTCCTGAGTGCGCCCATGAATGGCCCATTAATGCTGAAGAAGATGAAGATCGTTTGATTGTAAAAGATTCAAATGGCGCAGTGTTAGCTGATGGCGATAGTGTTACCGTTATTAAAGACCTTAAGATCAAAGGCTCCTCTTCTGTCGTAAAAGTCGGTACCAAGATCAAAAATATTCGCTTGATCGAAAGCTCTGATGATCACAATATTGATTGTAAGGTCCCAGGAATCGGTGCGCTTAAAGTGACACCGAAATACGTTAAAAAAGCTTAGTGTTGATATGTTCTCTTCATAGGGGGAATCGATATTCTCGCGTTCTATCACTTAGAGACTTTGCACTATGAACTTAGCTGAGTTTACGCCTGCTCAGTCACAAGAAGTGATTGGGCTGTTTCGTGATGTCTTTTCTCGGGCTGAGGGAAAGGAAGAGGGTTTGTTAATTGGCGACTTAGTTGCCGACTTGATTGCTAGCACCAACGAAGAAGATTTACTTGGTTTTGTTGCCTCAAAAGATGAAAGGCTTGTCGGCGCGATTTTCTTGAGTCGCTTTTTTCTCCCAAATGACAAGCTTGCTTTTATTCTTTCTCCAGTTGCCGTTGCTACGACCTGTCAAGGGCAGGGGGTAGGTCAATCCTTAATTAACTATGGTATTGAGTCTCTACAATCTCTTGGTGTAGAACTGGTTTTTACTTATGGTGACCCGAATTATTATTCTAAAGTAGGCTTTGAGCCGATTAGTGAGAACGTGGTCAAGGCTCCGTTTGAATTGAGTCAGCCAGAAGGGTGGCTGGCACAGTCACTGACAGCTTGTTCGATCGAAGCAATAGATGGCCGTTCCAGAAGTGTTAAGGCTTTGGCCAAAGCTGAGTATTGGTAAACGCGAGTATGTGCTGTGCTAAGAGTGTGTACAGTTCAAAAAAGGCAGCTTTCGAGCTGCCTTTTTTAATTGAATGGTAATAGGAAAACTATCGTGACTTCCTGTACCACTTAAGCCACTTACGAATGTCTCGGAAGTTGACTTTTCCATCTTTATTTAAGTCATATTGAGCGCAGCTTTGATCTCTACACCCCCAATGATCAATCAAGATTAAAAAGTCGGCAAAGCCCAAAACACCATCCTCATCAAAATCACCCTTTAACGGTGATTTCAAAGCTAGCTCAACAATCACAGGGTCATGATCTGAAGCTCTGTACGGGCTAGCGCTATACAGATCCGCTACTTGAGTATCACTCTTATATTCAGTGTTGTAATCAAGAACACGAGGCTCATCGGTATTGATATGCCACTCAGTGACTCCGCTTACCTGTGAGCTTAAGCTGTCACTCGCTAAAGCATGGTCAAGTGAACCTGCCTGCCCATAAAACACGTAAGAATAGGCTTTATCACCTACAAAGTGTTCAAACAAATCAACATAACCAGCCTCTTTGATGACAGAAACGGGGTCTTCTTTAGCATATGCATTTAAATCACCAATGATCAGAAAATCACTATCGCGACTATTGCTTGGATCAGAATTCAAGTAATCGACTAATGCTGTCGCGGCACTTGTACGTGTTAAGTTACAGTTGCCTTGGCCATCATTCATGTCAGGATCACCCAATTCGTCACAATCACTTCCTTTTGATTTTAAATGATTGACTGCAACGGTAAGCTTCTCCTTTGAACCTTTTTCTTTAAAGGTTTGGATTAAGACTGGTCGATTCTTATCATCATTAAACCTCGAATCTACCGAGCTATCCAGAATGACCGTTTGTTTTATCGGTTTTACTTGGGTACTTCTATAAATAAGACCAACAGCAATTGCATCCGTACCAATTTGATCGACACCTGGATCAATATAAGCATAATCGCCACCTGCCGCATTAATTGCCGCGACTAAGCTAGCAATCGCACTCTGTTCAGTAAAACCGTCATTTTCTATTTCCATCAAACCGACGATATCAGCATTCATCGCTAGAATAGCATTCACTATCTTATCTTCTTGTCGCTGAAGCTCATCGGCATTGTCAGCGCCACGATCCGTAGAAGAGCCTAAGGGGTCGGTGACAAATAAGAATCAGTTGTCACCGACCCCTTATTTCCTTATTTCCACATAAAGGAGTTTAAGCAATGTCTACCAACCGCCAATTTACTAAACATCAATTCGGCCCAAAAGGCTGGACACCTGAGCGAATCGAGTCTCTTAAAGGTAAGACTTACCTCATCACCGGTGCTAATAGTGGTACCGGTAGAAGTAGATGATGTGCTTGATCTTGCTGAACGAATTCAAGTGTAGTTATTGTTTAGCCGTGTTGGTTAATTCCTTGCCAGCCTGAATAAAGTCATGTAAATTTATTTGTAAGACATATTCTTACGAAGAGGTTTGTTATGGCAGATACCGTTACATTTAGACCTACTGATGATCAAGGCGGTTTTATTGAAGGTCTGATTAGTTCAGGTGATTACTCTAACCAAAGTGAAGTCATTCGCGCGGGCTTGAGACTTCTGCAAGAGCATTACGCTGAATCAAAGCTAGCAGAATTACGCCAGCTTATTAAAGATGGTGAAAATAGTCCCATTATCGAAAATTGGAATGCTGATGATTTTATTCAACGGATGAAGAAAAAGCATAATGCATAAAAACCAAAGCTTTTTTGTACACCAAAAAGCAGATGAAGACTTAGAAGCTATTTTTGATTATAGCCTAGAGAAATTTGGTTTTGCTCGAGCTGCACGTTATATCAAAGATATAGAAATAATGTTTAAGCAATTAGCTTGCAATCCTCAGAAGGGAAATACGTTTGATATCCAACTACCAAGCTGTTTGCATGTAAGAGTTGAGTCACATTTCATTTATTATGCAGAGTGCCAGGGTGGCATTGAAATCTTCAGGGTTCTTCATCAACGCATGGAACCAAGTAAACATCTAATTGATATCCTAGATCGAGATTAAGCTCTTTGCCGCCAATGAATTTGATGTAACTTTTTGAGACATCTAATCGGAATTTTCTTCACTAGTGCCAATGAGTCCGCATTTAAGACCCTGACAACTCAAATAGGGTGCGCCGTGCGCACCGATAAACCCCGCGACTCAAACAAACAGTAATGGGGGGGCGGCCAAAGCAATTTCCCTAACCTGTAGGCAGAGCCTTCCACGGCTCGCAAGCGGGCTAGCACGGGGCAGATTCATGCGAGGGGTTGAACCCTCTGCCTACTAAGACGAGGTATCAAACTCCGCTGGTGCGCACGGCACACCCTATTGATATCGAAGAGTCCGAACTTGGCATATTCGCACTTTATTCGTAGGTCGGGCTTCAGCCCGACGCGGTGCTTACAATACCTATTAACTACCTCATTGGCACCGATCTGTCGGGTTGAAACCCGACCTACAAGGTACGTACTAGGGGCCGAATTTGGCACTTTAACGACTAAGTAATGCGCAGGAGTCGTGCGCTTTAGTCGAACGCAGTGTTCTAATAGCTCAGCTCAAGCGCTGACTTTTACAATTAATATTTATCATTATTTATATCGAGCCAAAAACATATCAACGGTTTCGCGCACTAGTGCTTGTTTTTCAGGTTCAGATAAAACAGGCGCAATTTGAACAACTTGAGGCCAAAAGCAACTTCCCTTTATTAGGTTGTGAAGCTGTGTGAAAGCTAGCTCTGTGTCATGTAAATTTAGGCGCTTATCTTTAGACGCGCTTTCTAACCATAGCGTCAGCGCGGTGTCTTCATCATCGAACTTTTCAAGTTCTTTTTGTAGGGCCTCCGGCTGGAACAGGAAGTGCCCTAGCGCCACGCGTGCTAAATCGATATATTCTTTGTCGCCCACCAGATTCACTTCTTGCTTTAGTAATGCTGTTAGCTGCTCACCCAAGGGGCTGACGGCATCATAATGAACATCAATTTTCACCATCGCCTGATCCCATAGATCTTTCAGCAAATACATTACCAAGGCTTCTTTAGAGTCGAAGTGATTGTAGACCGTTCGCTTTGATACCTGGGCAATTTCCGCTAGCTTATCCATGCTTGTCGCATCTACGCCATATTCCTTAAAGGCTTTTCTCGCGGCATCAATGATCGCCTCTCTCTTTAATTCACTGCGGCTTTTGCTTTTTTCGCTTAAGGTCTGACAGATTACGTTCACATTGAGTCTCAACAGCTTAAATACCAATAAAGTACATTTTTACACTGCATAGTTTACTTTTCAATTTAAATAAGTAAACTGCACTGATTAGTTTACTTATTGTATGGCGACGTCATGGTGGGCTCAGTGATGGATCGCTATGGAAGCGGGCAGCATGCTGTAAGTCAGAAGGAGAGAATCATGTTACGTTTAATAGCGCGCGTTGCTTTGGTGCTTACAGCACTGATGATTGTTAAAGGTTGTGCGAGTATGCCGGACAGCAAAATGCCTTTGCATCAGAGTGCTGAGTATTACAATTATATTCAGCGAGACTTTGAAAGCTATATAGAGGTGTCTAGAGCATGGTTATCGCATAACCGAAGTTTTATTTCACAGAACAAGCAAAAAGAGATCAACATGAACGCACCGTTTATGTTGATGCCTAATGAGCCGACACAGAAAGCTGTATTGCTGGTTCACGGCTTGGGAGACTCGCCTTATTCTTTTTCTGATATTGCTAAATCGCTCCACGGCGAAGGGTATGCTGTTCACGTTTTACTTTTGCCTGGGCACGGAAGTAAGCCTTCGGACTTAATGCTCTCTCACTATGAAGATTGGCAAGACATTGTTGACCACTATGCTCTACAGCTGAAAAAACAGTACAACAAGGTTTTACTAGGCGGTTTTTCTACCGGTGCAAACCTCGTGACTATCAATGCCATTGAGCAGGGTGGTGTTGATGGTTTGCTTCTGTTTTCTCCGGGCTTTGAGACATTTTCACCTTTTGTAGAGCGTTTGGCTCCCATCTTTGCGACATTTATGGACTGGGGCTGGAAGGCAGAAGAAGATAACCTAGCCCGATATCGCTCCTCGCCAATTAATGCTTCGATCGCTTACTCTGAGAGTGCACAATATGTCAGAGACTTATTTGAATCAAAGCAAACAAATGTCCCAACCCTGATTGTGATGAGCGAGGCAGACAGTGTCATTAACCCTCATGCCATCAAAGGATACTTTGACTCAAACTTCACCCATGCATCAAATCGCTTCATTTGGTATGGAGAGTCTATTATTGAAGACGATAAGATTATCACTAAGTCTATGAAACTGCCGGAACTGAGAATCAGTTCTGGCTCACATATGAGCCCACTATTCGCTCCAGACAACCCTTACTACGGCAAAAAAGGAGAAAAACGAATGTGCGGAAACAGCTTTAATCCCTCAAATACGCGCCGATGCGAAGAGGGTGAAAGTGTATGGTTTTCAGCATGGGGTTATAGCGAAGAAGACAAACTATTTGCCCGTTTAACATGGAACCCTTACTACTCGAAAATGGAGCAAGCTCTAAGACTTTTTCTTCGGAATTAAACATGCTGCTCTATGCGAATGTTGCGTGACCAGACAGTGGTTCCCTCACAACTAAGACCAGCTAACTTTGCCGAGCAGCATATCCTTAAACATCACAAAGTCACCCATTAAACTCCATAGCGGGTATGTAAAAGTAGCCGGACGGTTCTTTTCAAAAAAGAAATGTCCGACCCAGGCGAAACCATAACCGACTAGTGGCAGAGCGATTAGCAGTGACCAATTTTGCGTACTAATAAGTGTAACGAGCAGTAAAATAACGAGTGCAGTACCGAGGAAGTGCAAGCGCCTGCATGTCGCGTTGCTGTGTTCAGATAGGTAGTAAGGGTAGAATTCT
>NZ_LWGG01001405.1:0-925 GCF_001635365.1 Oleiphilus sp. HI0128
GACCGCTTTGATACCTTTGAGGAAACATTGAGCGATTGCCCGGAGGTACTCTCATGCATGCTAATCACCGGGCAAGCTGCGGACTATATGATTGAAGTATTGGTGAGTGACATGGATGCCTATCAAGCTTTCCTCTTAGGCAAACTAACACGCATACCCGGCGTTACCGGTGTTCATTCCAGCTTTGTACTAAGAAAGATTATCGATCGAACTTCTGTTCCCTTGAACCATCTGGCCTAAGCCCGCTGTCTTTTTCCAGTTCACAGAGATAAAATGCCACACAATTCAACTGTAAGGACTATATGAGGAAGCTATGAGCGATAAAGTCGTTGTTATCTATTCCGGCGGAATGGATTCATTCACCCTGTTAAATCAAGCGATTGCTCAAGGTAAGAAAGTTTACGCCCTGTCTTTTAACTATGGTCAAAAGCATTCTAAAGAGCTTCACTACGCACAGAAGGTATGTGACGACTTAGGCCTGCCTCATAAAATTGTCGACATCACCGCAATCCATCAATTATTACTCGGCTCCTCACTCACGGATGACATTGAAATCCCTGAAGGGCATTATGAAGAAGAAAGCATGAAATCGACGGTGGTCCCCAACCGTAATATGGTAATGCTTTCTCTTGCGATCGCTTATGCAGTTTCAATAAAAGCCAGTGCCGTCTACTACGGCGCCCACGGTGGTGATCATGCTATTTATCCGGATTGTCGCCCTGAGTTTATCGAAAAGATGGATGCGGTTTCTAAAATCGCTAACTACGAAGCGGTTGATATTATTGCACCTTTTCAGGATATCAATAAGACAGAAATACTGAGCAAAGGGCTGGCAATGGGACTTAACTACGGTAAAACCTGGACATGCTATAACGGCAGAGAAAAGGCCTGTGGCAAATGCGGTGCTTGCCAAGAGCGACTCGAA
>NZ_LWGG01001406.1:0-662 GCF_001635365.1 Oleiphilus sp. HI0128
TAGAGTGTCCGTGTGCCGTATCGACAACAATCACGTCAACACCTGCCTGCACCAATGCATCAACGCGCTCTTCAGTGCCAGCACCCGTACCCACAGCAGCACCAACTCTGAGCTGTCCTGCTTCATCTTTACAAGCATTTGGATAGTCTTGCGACTTTTGGATATCTTTAACCGTTACAAGGCCGGTTAGTTCGAAACTATCGTTAACCACTAATACTTTTTCGATTCTGTGCTTATGCAGCAACTCGCGAATTTCGTCTGAAGTAGCGCCTTCTTTTACGGTCACCAGCTTATCTTTAGGTGTCATGATACTTGAGACTTTAGTATCCAAACTGCCTTCAAAGCGGATGTCACGGCCAGTGACAATACCGACCAAGTCTTTACCGTCAACAACCGGTAAACCTGAAATTTTGTTAGCTGCCGTCAGCTCTAACACTTCTCGTACCGTCATATTTGAAGCAACGGTAATAGGGTCTTTCACTACACCACTTTCAAATTTCTTAACAGCACGAACGGTTGCCGCCTGCTGCTCAGCGGTCATGTTTTTGTGAATGATACCAATGCCACCTTCCTGCGCCATGGCAATTGCCAAAGGAGCTTCAGTCACCGTATCCATCGCGGCAGATACCAGAGGAACATTCAAGGTGATGCCTTTCGTCAGG
>NZ_LWGG01001407.1:0-850 GCF_001635365.1 Oleiphilus sp. HI0128
GCTGTCTTGTTGTTTAATGCTTCTGCCAAAGCAGGGCTTAGTTCAAGCTCATCAAATTTCTTTACTGGTAAAGCTCGCTCTGGGACTTTGTCTATGGAAGCGCCTGGTAATGAGAGCGCCAAGGTATACCAACCCGCCTCTGGAAGCCCACTGCGTACAGGCCTTATTACTTGAGGCCAGTCCGCATGCTGGCCGATACCAGGAACCAATAAAACAGCACCATGTTGTTGCGGCTTTTGAGAAGGTCTTTGTAAAGCCAGAACCTGAACACTTCCAGCAGAAGAACCACCTTCAGGTATGGGGTACTCAACATCCAGCCAAACTACTTCTTTTTGCCTCAATTCCGATATCAGGGCTTGCTGAGTCACCTTATCTAGATCTATATGTCCAACTCTAAGCGCCTCACTCTTGGTTTCACTTTCTTCTTTGCCTTCAGAGGCGTCAGGTGCATCTTCCGCCAGCACCATGCTAGAACTGAATATAAGAGTAACAAGAGCAAGGCAAAACCATTTCATATAAAAACTCATCTTAGTGACACTCGGAGGCACAAACCTATCATCAATAGGCTTAACACTTTACTTATCGGCAACTAAACTATTCGCACCAGCGCTTCTACGTTAGAATAGCGCAAATTATTAATTCCGAGGAAACCATGAGCCAATTTTTGATCGCCCCCTCTATTCTTTCTGCCGACTTTGCACGCCTAGGTGAAGAAGTCGAGAATGTTCTCGAAGCCGGTGCTGATATCGTTCACTTCGATGTGATGGATAATCATTATGTCCCTAACCTGACAATTGGCCCAATGGTTTGTGAGGCGCTTCGAAAGCACGGCGTGACAGCTCCAATTGAT
>NZ_LWGG01001408.1:0-1056 GCF_001635365.1 Oleiphilus sp. HI0128
GACTGTATATGTGACCGGACAAATCATCTTTGACAATGCCTTCAAAGATGCGGCGATGTATGACTTATCGCATATCGTCCCCTTAGCATTTTTGATCGCCATCACCTGCATTGCGATCTACATGTTTGCTGCAAGCCGGAGCATCATTACGGTCTTCTCAGGTAGCTTTTCCATCATAGTTGTCATTATTACTTCAATCCTATTCGCGCTTGGTATCTCTGCGTGGCTGGGTATGGATATCACCACCGCATCCGCCAATGCACCAACAATGATTCTGACACTAGCAATCGCCGATTCGATTCATATCCTGGCATCTTTCTTCCAGCAAATGCAGTCAGGGAAAACCAAGGCTCAGGCTGTTATCGAAAGCTTACGTATCAATCAGCAACCCGTTTTTTTAACCAGTGTCACAACCGTAATTGGTTTCTTGTCTCTGAACTTTAGCGACTCCCCTCCCTTCCGGGACTTAGGAAATATTGTCGCCTTAGGCGTAATTGGTGCATGGGGATTCTCTGTATTGCTACTGCCTGCACTCATTATGCTTCTGCCATTCCGAGTTCAATCACGCGAGCATAAAGAAGGCGGCTGGACAGTTACGCTATCAAACTGGGTCATCAAACACTCTAAACGTCTACTCATTGGCACAATGGTTATTATGGCTGGCAGCATTTCTTTCTTACCTCAAAACGAATTGAATGACGTATGGGTCGAGTATTTTGACGAGCCAATGAGACAAAGACAGGCAGCTGATTTTACCAGAGAAAGGCTCACCGGCTTAGGCTACATATCCTTTATTGTTGAAGCCGAGGAAGAAGGTGGAATCAACGAGCCTGAGTATTTGGCAAACCTTGAAAAGGCAGCAAACTGGTTAAAGCTTCAACCAGAAGTTCAACACGTCTCGACCTTTACTGATGTCATGAAGCGTCTGAACAAAAATATGCATGGTGATGACCCTAGCGCATATAAACTCCCTGATAATGCAGAGCTCGCCTCACAGTATTTATTACTTTATGAAATGTCACTCCCTTACGGACTCGACTTGAACAACCAAGTGGA
>NZ_LWGG01001409.1:0-538 GCF_001635365.1 Oleiphilus sp. HI0128
TGGGAGTCCGCAAGCACTGCGCAATATGTTGTCATTTGCAAAGCGACACGACATTAAACCCAAGGTTGAGCACTTCAAGTTCGACCAAGTCAATGAAGCGATAGCCAGACTTGAGAGTGGCAAGGCGCATTACCGAATTGTCTTAAGCAAATAGGAAATTAGAATGTCCAAAGTTAGTATCGATTTCCCGGATTACGCTCACTTCTCGATGTCGCAATCAGTTCGGATACAGGACGTAAATTACCGTAAGCACCTCGGCCATGACAAATTAGTCTCGATGATTCATGAAGCCAGGGCTGCTTTTTTTGAATCGATAGGTATATGTGAACTTGAAGACAGCGCTCAAGGCTACATTCTGGCAGACCTGCAAGTCATGTATATCGACGAGGCTTTTTTTGGTGATGAATTGGTATTTGATATTGCTGTCACGGAGGTGTCGAATAGAAGCTGCCAAATGCTCTACCGAGTCAGCAAAGCCACAGATGACAAAGATAAGCCAAAAATCATTACCTTGGCAAAGACCGGTGTGGTTTTCTAT
>NZ_LWGG01001410.1:0-267 GCF_001635365.1 Oleiphilus sp. HI0128
GGTGCAAAGAAGAGAGAAATTTTTTGCAAAAGTGTTGCATCTGAAAAATAGTTCACTTAGTATAGCGGCCTCTCGAAATGAGGGTGTGCAGCTGGTGTAGCTCAGTCGGTAGAGCAACGCACTTGTAATGCGTAGGTCGGGGGTTCGATTCCGTCCACCAGCTCCATTTTGTTTTGAGTTCTTTAGAGTCTTTACGATTCTAGCTGGAGGGGTTCCCGAGTGGCCAAAGGGATCAGACTGTAAATCTGACGCGTAAGCTTCGGTGGT
>NZ_LWGG01001411.1:0-1195 GCF_001635365.1 Oleiphilus sp. HI0128
TGCTCACTAAATAAAGCCGAAACATCACTAGGGTCTGAAGCCAACTTATCAGCCAAGTCACTTTCATTCAGCTCTAACAAGCCAGTCTGGTAATTAGTAGAAATTCCGATATCTGCCAAACTTCTAACATTGGCATTTTCCAGGCCAGCAACGGTAGTACCTAACACGCTGCGCACCTGATTCATTAAACTTCGAGTCGTTGAGTCACCCAATAATATGCCAGCTTCAACACCGCTACTCGGGTCAAACTCGGTATTTTCGTTAATCAGAGTCTGCAAGGCATTAAACTTTTCAACAAACTCAGACACTTTCTCTATCACTGCAGAGTGATCATCTGCTATGACCAGACTCGCTGGTGCACCATCATTTGTACCATTTAATGACAACTTTAAACCCGGGATAGCGTCATCAATCTCGTTGCTAGAGCGAGTAATTGACACACCATTAAGTTTAAATGCTGCATCTGCAGCAGGCTGGCTTTGAATCAGATTGGTGGCACCTGCGGTATAAGCAAGACGTGACAAGCCATTTGCATCGGTATTACTTGCATCACCCGTGTCAGTAACGCTTATATCGATAGTTTTATCAAGACCCGTTTCGTCGGCGTTAAAGACTAGCTTATAGCCCGTACCGGTATATAAGACTGATGCAGTCAACCCCACATCCTCTTCAGCATTAATTGCTGCAGCAATACCATCGAGCGTATTGTTTGAGTTATCAATCGTTACGTTGGTAGTTTTGCCATCCACCACGATAGAAAGCGCACCCTCACCTAAAGCAGTGGTATCTGAATCACTAAATTCTGTCGTTGTTAATGTTTGAGATACAGCTAAAGCGGAGACTTCTAAAGTATGAACACCCGCACTCGCTTCACTTGTATTAACCGTAGCGGAAAATGCTGAGCTTCCAGAAGAAACAGTTTTCGATTCAAATAACTGGGGATTTGATAATGTACGAGCAGGTAGACGAAGATCAGTAACTGCTGATTTAATCTGCCCAAAGATAGATAACTCAGCATTAATTTCAGCTTCTTGACTATCTAGGCGAGCCTCAACCGGAGCGCGCTCTGCATTAGCGAGATTATCAATTAGCTCACTGGTGAGAACACCCGAACCAATTCCAACCGAAGATACACTTGCCATACTTATCGCCTCGAATACCACAGGATTAAATAAGCGTTAAAGCCACAATGACT
>NZ_LWGG01001412.1:0-931 GCF_001635365.1 Oleiphilus sp. HI0128
TATATACCCAATTTGAACCTTCACCTACCACCTCAGAACCTCAGTCTTCGAACACTGGTTCCTCAAACTCTTCAAACTCTTCAAACTCTTCAAACTCTTCAAACTCTTCAAACTCATAATGGTCTTTTTCATCCCTTTCATAATCAGATTACCGGCGACTCACCGTCCAAGAAATATAATAATCGATGGTATGGCAGAGCCTCTATACAGAGACTTATGGACAAAGGCTTCATGTTGGGCGCCAGCTATTACTTCAAGCAAGCATCTTCTATAACAAGAGAGCCGATCAGAAAGCTCGGATTGAGCACAACTTGGGTACCTAATCGAAAGCGCAGTTACAGCTTGCTCTCCGGATTTGGTTTGAGCGAATCCAGCTCAGACTGATCCCTGGGTATCCAAAGTAGCTTTAAGTTCTAAATTCAGTTGAGGTCCAAACAACTGAGCTCAACAAGGCAAAAATAAAAAACCCGCATAAGCGGGCTTTTGAATATCACATTAAGTTTGGCTTATTGCCAAATAATCTTCTGCTTACTGCCATACCATCCGTCTTGAGAAGGTGCGTAAACATCTTCGATTACATTACGCTTAATTTTCATTGTCGGCGTCAGGAACTCATTTTCAATCGTCCACTGCTGATTCACAACAACCATAAATTGCAGCGCCTCATGCGGGTCAACCGAAGCATTAACCTCTTTCATTAAGGCTTCCAATTCCGGCTCAACCTGCTTACGGAAAGACTCATCACCCTGCTTAGCAAAAGTTTCATCCGAAAGCATCAACAAAGCATAAGGCTGAGGCTGTTCAGCACCAGCAACACAGACCATCTCTAAAGAATCATGACCAACAATCTTGTTTTCAATTGGCGCTGGAGCAACATACTTACCTTTACTGGTCTTAAAGATTTCCTTAATACGACCAGTAATACGCAAGC
>NZ_LWGG01001413.1:0-1340 GCF_001635365.1 Oleiphilus sp. HI0128
GTTGTTTTAACCACACTAAGAGATACGTTCTGTATCTCTATCGAATAAAACTTTTAAGGAAGGTAATAACTAATGAGTGTTTTAGTTGGTAAGCAAGCTCCTGATTTTACAGTATCTGCAGTACTAGGTGACGGTTCTATCGTTGATGAATTTACGTTTTCTGAAGCGACAAAAGGCAAGTATGCCTTGGTGTTCTTTTATCCATTAGATTTTACTTTTGTTTGTCCATCTGAGTTGATTGCTCTGGATCACAGAATGGATGACTTCAAAGCTCGTGGCGTTGAAGTTATTGGTGTTTCTATCGATTCTCACTTCACTCACAACGCTTGGAGAAACACTCCAATCAATGATGGTGGTATTGGTCAGGTAGGTTATACGCTAGCAGCAGACATGAACCACGATATTTGTAAGGCTTATGATGTTGAGTCAGAAGGTGGTGTTGCATTCCGTGGTGCATTTTTGATTGATACTAACGGTACTGTTCGTTCGCAAATCGTTAACGATTTACCGCTTGGTCGTAATATGGACGAATTGATTCGTCTAGTTGACGCGCTTCAATTCCATGAAGAGCATGGCGAGGTTTGTCCTGCAGGTTGGAATAAAGGTGACAAAGGTATGAACGCTTCTCCTGATGGCGTTGCTGCATACTTATCAGAGAATGCCGACAATCTTTAATGGTCGATAAGTCTTTGTAATATGAAAAAGCCCAACATTAAGTTGGGCTTTTTTGTTTTTTAGTGCTCTTGTTTTGAATAAAGTCGTTCAAAGCTCCATACGAGCATTATGGGGATGGTGATAGCTAGCGTTCCCATGCTGTAGTCTGATAAAGAGCGCTCAGTAATTCCATGAATCAAAAGCATGAAAATATCCAGGGTAATCAGCCCGAAAAGAGCGCCAGATATATAGTCGCTATAATCATGATACCAAGGTGTGGCGTTACTCATTGTTGTTCTACCTTTCTTGTGTTTCAGGCAGTTGCTGTGCCCGATAGTTTTTATTTTTATTGTGACAAAAGCAGAATATCACGGTGTGTTGGTGCTGTAAGAGTATAGTCAGGGCTATCTCTTCGCTGCAAGTATATCTTGCAGGACTTGCTTAGTCTTCAAACCATACCTGATTTTCACCATTTTCTCGGGCTAGATACAGGCGATTGTCAGCATTTTTTAAAAGCTCAATTAAAGAGTTATTGTTGTTCTCGGTTATTCCTGCTGAAACAGTGAAGTTGAAGCTGAACTCATCTATCATAACAATATGGTCTTCAACTAGCTCCCTAAAGCCGTCTACAAGCTTTGCTGCTTGTTCCAGGCTTAGCCCTGCCATAAGTATTGCAACGTCAGAGT
>NZ_LWGG01001414.1:0-1034 GCF_001635365.1 Oleiphilus sp. HI0128
TGGTCTCGAAGCACCTATTGGTCACGCGACAGAAAGCGGAAGTCATTTTGCGTTTTCCTTCAACACCTCTGATACAACTGTGACTACTGATCGTGGGACAGGAATTATTCTCGGCGTTGAGCTAGAGGAAGTAAGCAGCCCAATCTTTCCCGATACCGACGATGTAATACAGTTTACCTATCATATACAAGGTAATAGCATGACTATTTTGGACGAAACAAACAGTCTACAAAATCTGAACGGATCAACTCTGCATATTACCGATAGACTAAATGCAGGTTCAAGCAATGACTGTCATGCCACACTGCAATTATCGAGAATCTACGTTACTCATACCCTGACCAGCAACCCAGAGACGAACTCCCTCAGCTCTCCGAATCAAGACTCTCAAGCGTCGGTAGAAAGTGACACTTGCCGTGTTACCTTTAACGAGATTGAAATTAGCTTTGCTGATGTGTTGGGGCAAGCTTTAACATTAAAGGGATTTATATCAAAATCTGACGACAGCGCGACTCCAGGGAATCTCCTAACTTTATTATGGCTACAGGAAAACAGCATTGGTTTAGTACTTGCTGGCAAAGATCAGATATTAAAACCAGGCTTCGAATAAAGCCTGGTCGAGAGTAAAATGAAAGACGATATAAACGAAAAAAAGCTAACTAGTAAAATCAAATCTGCCTTCAGCTCCCTTTCTCAGGAAGCTATTACTCACGCACTAATTTTGTATTACACCCTACGCGAACCAAACACTCCAGCATGGGTAAAAACGGTTATTCTCGGAACGCTCGGCTACTTCATTAGCCTTATTGACGGGATTCCTGACTTAACCCCCGTTCTTGGCTACACCGATGACATATCTGTAATGGCTGCGGCAATCGCCACGCTGTCTCGATACATCACACCTGAAATCAAAGCGAAAGCTAAACATAAAACTGATGCTTTCTTTCCAGCTAAAAAAACTGATCAAAAGAAGACTTCAACTGAAGCGCCACCCGATAAACCAGAACAGTAAGCATGAGCACTATCCTCCCACC